>NZ_JBPGXG010000109.1:0-16476 GCF_056755255.1 Monashia sp. HAY1-5C
TCCGTCGTCGGCAGCGTCAGGTGTGTATAAGAGACAGGCTGCCAACGCCCTTCAGGTATTCCTGGGGGGCGTTGGCAGCTGCTCGGTGTGTTGCGGGCACAGGGCGGGCGGACGCGTCGGGCGGGCGGACGCGTCGGTGGGTGACGAGGAGCTCAGCGGAGGTTGTGCAGCTCGCGGCGGGTGAGGAAGGCGCGGGTGCCGAGGGCCATGACGAAGGCGAACCCGCCGGCGATGACCGCCACCCAGTAGCCGTGCTGGGAGCCGACGCGGTCGACGACGGCGCCGGACACCGCCGACCCGGCGGCGATGCCGATGATGAGGCCCGTGAGGACGATCGTCATGCCCTCGTTGAGCTGGGCCTTGGGGACGATCCGCTCGATGAGGTTCATCGTCGTGATGAGCGTCGGCGCGGTGGCCATGCCGGCGACGACCATGAGGCCGGCGAGCAGCCAGAGGTTCGGCGCGAAGAGCAAGGGGGCCTCGAGCACGCCCATGCCGAGGGCGCCGGCCACGAGCAGCTTGACGAGGTTGCGCCCGTGCGAGACGTGCCCGAAGACGAGCCCGGCCAGCCCCGACCCGACGGCGTAGAGGGCGAGGATGGCGCCCGCCGTGCCCTGGGCGCCGTGGTCCTCCGCGACGGCGAGGGTGACGACCTCGTTGACGCCGAAGATCGCCCCGGTCATGACCATGATGAACGCGAGGGGGATGAGCCCCGGGTTGTGGTGCGCGTGCCCCTCGGGACGCTCGTGGTGCGGCACGACGGGTGGCTCGGTCGATCGCGCCGAGATGAAGACGGCGACCCCGATGCCGTACGCCACCGTGGCGACGACGAACCCGGCCTCCGGGAACCAGGCCGTGGCCAGCCAGATCGCCACGACCGGCCCGATGACGAACGTCAGCTCCTCCATGACCTGCTCGAACGACATCGCCGAGTGCAGCGACCGCGGGTCGTGGGCGAAGATGTGCGTCCACCGCGCCCGCGCCATGGTCCCCATGTTGGGGATCGCGCCGCAGAGCGGGAACGTGACGAAGAGCAGCCAGGACGGCCAGCCCTTGTACGACGTGACGACGGTCATGACCGCCCAGAAGCCGGACCACAGGAAGAACGGGATGGCGATGCGCCGCTGCCCGTACCGGTCGACGAGGCGACCGAGGAAGGGCGCGAAGAGCGCGAGGGCCACCATGCCGACCGCGACGACGGCGCCGGCCAGCTCGTACGAGCGGGACCGGGCGGCGACCATGGCGACGACGGCCACACCGAACATCGAGCCCGCGGTGCGGGCCACCATCCCCCCGGCGATGAAGGTGCGAGCGCCCGGCACCTCGAAGAGAGGTCGGTAGGACGCGAGCACGGACAGCTCCTCCTCGGTCGGCGACGGCACCCTCGCCATAGTGCCACCAAGCGGACCGTGGGCCGAAACGACGCCGTCCGCCGGCCGGCCGGCCGGGTCAGCGGCCGTGGCGTCGGCGCAGCGACCACATCTGCGGCGAGCGCTCGAGCTCGACGGCGACGTCCCACGGCAGCCCGCCCGGGGCGGTCTCGCGGCGGAAGCTCGCGACCATCCGGCGCGCCAGCGCGGGGTCGCGGGCGACGCGTCGGGCCAGGGCGAGCGCCTGCTCCTCGACGTCGGCGTCGTCGTGCGACGCCCAGGCGAGGCCGAGCGCGACGGCGCGGTCGCCGTCGACCTCGTCACCGAAGAGGCCGAGGGCCGCCGCGGCCTCACGGCCGGCGACGCGGTTGAGCAGCGTGAAGTGCCCCCCGCCCGGGTGGATACCGATCTGCGCGAACCCGGGCAGGAGCCGCGCGCTGCGCGACACGATGCGAAGGTCGGTGGCGAGCGCGAGGTTGAGCCCGGCCCCCACCGCGGCGCCACGGACGGCGGCGACGGTGGGGACGCCGATGGCGCCGACGGTCGTGAACGCCGCGTAGACGGTCTCGAGGTTGCGGTACGCCTCGTCCTCGACGGGGTCGGCTCCGGTGTCGGCGAGGACGCTGCGCACCGCTCCGGCGCAGAAGTGCTCGCCGCCGGTCACGACGACGGCGCCCACCGCGGGGTCGGCATCGGCCGCCCGGGCCGCGTCGGCGAGCTCGACCGACATCTCGACCGAGAGGGCGTTGCGCCGCCCGGGCGCGTCGAGGGTGATGAGAGCGACGCCGTCGGCAACGTCGTACCGGACCTCGTTCATCTGCTGATCTCCTTCGGTACCAAGACAGTTCACGTGGTCCGGTAGTCGCGGCTCTTGGCCCGGCCGGTCGTCACGAGGGTCCACAGCCGCTCGTGACCGGCCGAGGTGGCGAGCACCGTGAGGGTCTCGTCCCACTCGTGCACCGAGCCGTACTCGCTGCGTCGGGCGAGGATCGGCTTCGTCAGCGTGTGCAGCTCGTGCTCGAGCGTCGTGCCGATGGCGCCGAGGACCTGGTGGGCGTTGCGGACGACGACCGACGCGCCGTGGCCGACGCACGACTTGGCGACGCCGACGGCGAACAGCATGCCGCGGTCCTGCCAGTCGGAGGCCGCCGCCCGGGCGACGGCCGCGTCGGTGGCGGCCCGGGCGAGGGCGGTCTCGGCGGCGATGTCGGCAACCAGGTGCTGGACGGCCTGGAAGCGCCCGATCGGCCGGCCGAACTGGACGCGGTCGCGCACGTGGGCGAGGACGACCTCGAGGACCCGCTCCATCGCCCCGACGACCTGGGCCGAGCGCGCCAGTGCCCCGCGGTGGTGGAACTGCTCGCCGATCTCGTGGGCCACGACGATGCCGTCCTCGAGGTCGAGCAGGTCGAACTCGACGGTGTCGCTGGGCTCGCCTGCGAGGTTGCGCCCCTCCTCCAGGCCGACGCGGTCGAGGGGCACGTCGGCCACGCGCCACTCGTCGCGGTCCTCCCACAGCGCCACGATGCGCGACGCGTCGCGGGCCCACGTCACGTTGAGGGCGACGCCGGAGGGGTCCGGACGGCACACCGTGCGGAGGCCGCCGTCGTTGCCGAGGCCCGCGGCCTCGAGCAGCCACCCGCCGAGGACGTCGTGCTCGGCGATCGGGACCGGGGCGCCCGCGGCCGCGGAGAGTCCGAGGAGGGCGGCGGCCTCGAGCCAGCCGGCGCCGCTGCCGCCCGAGGCCTCGCTGCCCGTCAGACGCGTCAGACCGAGGTCCTCGAGGCGCGCCCAGAGGTCGCGGTCGAGGTCCACGGTGGCGCCGGGGGCCGGACGCGTCGCGCGGTAGTCGTCGAAGAGCTCGGTGAGCATCGCGACGAGGTCGGGGTCGGCGGTGGCCGGTGCGGCCAGGTGCCCGAACCCCGCAGGGAGGTCGCGGCCCGCGCGGGAGTCGGCCATCAGCGCAACCCCAGCCCGCGCGCGACGACGCCGCGCAGGATCTCGTTCGTGCCGCCGCGCAGCGTGAAGCCGGGCCGCTGGAGGATCGCCGCGTGCAGGAGCCTGTAGAGCTCCTCGTCCTCGACCCAGCCGGTGGCGGTGAGCAGGTCGACGAAGTCGGCGATGTCGCCCTCGGTCGTCGTGCCGAGCAGCTTGACGAGGGCGGCCGGGACGTCGGCCGGCTCGTGGGCCTCGAGAGCCGTCGACACGGAGAAGGACAGGTGGTGCAGCCCGGCGACGCGCGCGACGTGCCGGCCCAGGCCCGCGTCGGCCGGGAGGCGTCCGTCGTCCATGGCCTGGGCGGCAGCCGCGAGCAGCTGGAAGGTGGACAGGACCCGCTCGGGCCCGCTGCGCTCGTAGGCCAGCTCGGAGGTGACCTGCCGCCAGCCGTCGCCCACGGCGCCGAGGACCCGGTCGTCGGGCACGAGGACGCCGTCGAGGTGGACCTCGTTGAAGTGGTGGTCCCCGCCCATCGACAGGATCGGCCGGATGTGGACGTCCGGGTCGTGCAGGTCGACGATGAGCTGGCTCAGACCGGCGTGCCGGTGCTCGGGGTCGGGCGGCGACGTGCGGCACAGCGCGAAGAACGCGTCGGCCTCGTGGGCGCCCGAGGTCCACACCTTCGTGCCGGTGACGCGCCAGCCGCCCTCGACCCGCTCGGCCCGGGTGCGCACGCTCGCGAGGTCGGACCCGGAGTCGGGCTCGCTCATGCCGATGCCGAAGACGACCTCGCCCCTGCTGATCCGCGGGAGGAACGCGCGCTTCTGCTCCTCGGTGCCGTAGCGCAGCAGCGAGGGCCCGATCTGCCGCTCGGCGATCCAGTGCGCCGCGACGGGCGCACCGACGACGAGCAGCTCCTCGGTGACGACGAACCGTTCGAGGTACGTGCGGCCCTGCCCGCCGTACTCGGTGGGGATGACCATGCCCAGCCAGCCGCGGCGTCCGAGCTCGCGGGTGAACGCGCGGTCCCAGCGCGTCAGCCACGTGTCGACGTGCGGCACGAACGCCCCCGCCCGAAGCTGCTCGGCGAGGAAGGCGCGCACCTCCAGACGCAGCTCGGTGAGGGCGGGCAGCTCGCGCACGCCGGGTGGCACGAGTCGGGTCGCCATGCTCACCTCCGTCGGTCCGGCCGGGTCAGGGGTCACTCTCCCACACGGTGGTGCGCCTCCCGGGACGGGTGGTGCGCGCCACGGAGCACGCCCGCGCCGGCTCGGGCGAGCGCCCCCGCGCGGGGTCAGGCGCCCCCGGCGAGGACGAGGTAGCCGCAGAGGCCGACGATGACGGCGGTGATGAGGCCGGCGACGACGGTCGTGACGCGGTGGTTGACGAGGACGCCCATGAGGCGTCGGTCGCTCGTGAAGAGCAGGAGCGGCACGAGGGTGCCCGGCAGCGCGAACGAGAGGGCCACCTGGCTCCAGACCAGCGCGTCGGTGGGGTCGACGCCGAGGCCGAGGATGAGCAGGGCGGGCACGACGGCGAGGAGACGCCGCAGCAGCGGCGCGATGGGGCGGCGTCCGAACCCCTGCATGACGACGTCGCCGGTCTGCACGCCGACGAGCGTCGAGGCCAGGCCGGAGGCGAGCAGGGCCACCGCGAGCATCGTCGCGGCGATGTCGCCGACGCTCGACCCGAGGGCCGCGTACGCCGACTCGATGCTGGCCCCCGCCGACGTCGGCAGCGCAGCGGCGAAGACGACGAGGCTGACGTTGGCGAACCCCGCCACCGTCATGGCGATGACGACGCTGCGGACGGTCCGACGCCCGGCCCGGAGGCGCTCGGCCGGCGACACGACCGGCGTGCCGTCGTCGTGCCCCCGCGAGGCCGCGGAGTGGAAGTGGAGGGCGTGCGGCATGACCGTCGCCCCGACGATGCCGACGGCCAGCAGGGCCGCGGATCCCTCGAGCGATCCGGGCACCAGCGCCCGGAGCAGGCCGGCGCTGTCGACGTCGGCGACCGTCACCTGCCACACGAGCGAGCCGACGATGACGATGAGCAGGACGAGCACCACCGAGTCGAACTGGCTGCGGCCCCGGACCTTCAGGGCGAGCACGACGAGGCTGAAGAGCGTGACGGACGCGGCGCCCGCCATGAGCGGCATCCCGAAGAGCAGCCGCAGCGCGATGGCCCCACCGACGATCTCGGCGAGGTCGGTCATGACGACGACGAGCTCGGCCTGGACCCAGAGCAGGACCCGACCAACCCCCGGGAACCGCGCGGCACTGTGCTCGGCGAGGCTCCGGCCGGTGACCATGCCGAGCTTCGCGGCGAGGTACTGGATGACCATCGCGGAGCAGCTGGCGAAGACGACGACCCACACGAGGCCGTAGTCGTGCTCGGCGCCCGACGTGATGTTGACGCCGAAGTTGCCGGGGTCGACGTAGGCGATCGCGGCGAGGAGCGCCGGCACCAGGGTCCGGGGCGCGCGCAGGGTGCCGCCGAGCCCCCGCTCCGGGGACCGGTCCTCGGTCCGGCGCCGTTCCTGCGCCACCTGCTCGTCCATGGTGCACAGCATCGAGCCTCACGGGGCGCGGCGCCAACTCCGTCCACGACACCGGGACCGCGCCACCGGTGGGCGCCTCGGACCGCGCGGGCCCCGACCCGCTCAGCGGGTCTCAGCGGGTCTCCGCGGGTCTCAGCGGGTCTCAGCGGGTCTCAGGGTCTCAGCGGGCCGAGGCGAGCCCGAGGAGGGCCGCGATGCCGAGGGCGCTGCGCGGGTCGTACGCCGACGTCCAGAGCCCGCCGTGGGCGGCCGCGTACGCCTCGTCCTGCCACGGGTGCCCGCGGCTCGGCGCGCCGGTGCGCAGGTCGTGGACGAGGAGTGCGGCCATGAGGGTGTTGGCCGTGCCGGGCTCGAAGACCTCGATGCCGAACCGGTGGGCCCCTGCGTAGGCCGCTGCCAGTGCCCGGTTCTTGACGACCGAGCGGGTGCGGGTCGGCGGCGCGACCTTGAAGGAGACGAGGCCGCCGTCGGCCCGGTGGGTCGCGGCGCGCCAGCGCTGGAGCCGCTTGGCCAACAGGTAGTTCGGGCCCTGCTGGAGCACGACGCTGTCGTTGATGCCCGGGTCCTGCCCCGGCACGTAGTTGCGACGCAGCAGCCTCCCTCCGCTCACCGTGCGCAGGGGCACGCGGAGCAGCTTCGAGGTGCGGCGCTGGGCGTAGCTGCGCACCGAGCGCTCGACCGCCTCCCCCGGCACCGCGAAGACGTCGGTGGGCGTGGCGAGGAAGGCGAGTACGACGTCGTCCGGGCGACGCTCCTCGACGAGCCGCCTCGTCAGGGCGTCGACGGCCGTCGAGACGCGGACGTTCGTCGCGCCGTCCGCGTAGACGTAGTTGCCGAGGACGAGCCGGTGCGGCGCCTCGAGGCCGGCGACCCACCGGGTGACCGCCGCGAGGTCGTGGACGAGGTCGCCACCGGCACGCGCTGCCAAGGGACCCTCGGTGCCACGCACGGGCACGGTCATCGAACCGGCCAGGCGCCGGGTGTCACCGATGAGCCGGTCCCACAGCTCGGGCCGTGGCAGGTCGACCGCTGCGACGTTCGCGCCCCACCGCAGCAGGGACCGCAGCGGCCCCATCTCCGCCGCGGCGCCGAGGACGACGACGGTGTGGTCGCCGAGGTCGAGCCACTCCGGGTGCTCGACGACGCGGCCGACGGCCTCGGCGCAGGACGGCTCGACCGTCCCGGTCTCGACCCACGCGTCGAGGCGGCGCAACAGCCTGTCCCCGGAGAGCCGCTCACGGCCGTAGGGCAGGGACAGGACGCGCTCCGGCTCTCCCTCACCATGGAGCGTCTCGGAGCCGAGCGTCCCCGAGGCGGCGGGCTCGAAGCCGTCGGGCGGCTCGAAGGCCGCGGCCAGCGGCCGGTCGCCGCCGGCTCCCGCCCAGCGCATCCGCGTGTGCAGCGATGCCAGCCCGTCGCGGGCGATGCCGAGGGCGGCGGCGTCGGAGACGAGCCCCGCCTCGACGAGCCGGCGGAAGTGGGGCAGGTACCCCTGCCGCCAGCTCGTCTCGCGCTCGGCCGACGCGGCCCCGACCGGGTCGTGCGCGCGCAGCGCGTCGGCGACGACGGCCCGCCCGACGGCGGTCGTGCTGCGTCGTCCGGTTGCCGGGTCGGCCGGAAAGACCACGCCACGCTGGGCGTCGGAGTCACTCATGGAGCCATCCTGCCGGTGGGCGAGGCGGCTGTCCGCCGGCCGACCGGTCCCCGGCAGGGCGACAATGGGCGCGTGGACGAGTTTCCTGCCGCACCGGGACGCCTGCTCGACGAGGAGCGGCTGACCACCCTCCAGCGACTCGACGACCTGCGCAGCGAGTTCGCGCTCGTCGTCGACGCCGCCGAGGGGTCGAACGCCGACGACGAGCACGACCCCGAGGGGTCGACGATCGCCTACGAGCGGTCGCAGATCGGCGCCCTCGTGGAGCAGGCCGAGCGACACCTCGCCGAGATCGACGCCGCCGTGGCGAGGGTCGCCGCGGGCACGTACGGTCGCTGCGAGGTCTGCGGGCAGCCGATCCCGCAGGCCCGGCTCGAGGCGCGGCCGACCGCGACGAGGTGCGTCGAGCACGTCGGTGGCCACCCGGGCTAGCGCTCTCGGCGAAACCCCGCGCGGCAGCGGCCGCGTCTGCAAGGCTGGGCGCGGAGGTCGGATGAGCGAGCCGGGCACCTGGCGGCGGGATGCCGCGCGTCTCGTCGTGCACCCCGGACACGGGGTCTACGGCAGGGACGACGAGATCGAGGCCCTCGTGCGGGCCCTCGGTCCGGACGGTGCGCGTCGCGTCGTCGTCCACGGCCCCCTCGGCGTCGGCACGTCGACGGTCGTGGCCCTCGCAGTGGCCCGTCTCGGTGACGCCTACGACGCGTCGGTCACGGTCGCCGTGCGCGGTGGACCGGGTCTGCGGCGCGGCCTGGCGGGCCACCTCGGGGTCCTCGAACCCCACGACGTCGACCGGCTCGCCGCCGCCGTCGGACAGCGCCGCCTGCTCGTCGTCGTCGACCCGCCCGACGGCCCGGGCCCGCACGCACTCCTCGCCGAGCGCCAGCTCGTCCACGAGGCCGACCGGCTCGTCGACGCGTGTCCCGGGCTGGCCGTCGTCCTCGTCGGCCGGCGGCCCGCGGCATGGCCGGGCGCCGAGCAGGTCGCCGTCCGCGCGTTCGACGCGCCGCGCAGGAACGATGACCCGGACACCCTCCGGCGGCATCCCGCCGTCGCCCTCCTGCTCGACCGCGTCGCCCTCGTGGACGCCGGCCTCCTGCCGACCGACGACGTCGTTCGCGCCGCCGCCGAGGTGTGCCGCGGTGTCGGCGGCCTGCCGCTCGCGCTCGAGCTGGCGGCCGCACGCGCCGGTGCGCTCGGCATCGACGGCGTCGCCGGGCTGCTGCGCGGCGGGGCCTCCCGGGTGTCGCTGCTGACGGCGCGGCGCGCCGAGCCCCGCGGCGTGCGCACCGCTCTCGAGCTGGCGTACGCGACCCTGTCGCCCGATGCCCAGGAGCTGCTGCGCGACGCGTCGACGCTGCGGGGGCCGTTCGACCTCGACGCCGCGAGCGCCGTGTCCGACCTGCCGCTGCCGCGGCTCGTGGACGCCCTCGACACGCTCGTCGACCTCCGCCTCGCGGCCGACGTCCAGCCGGCGAGGCCCGCGGCGTCGGTGGAGCCAGCCGGTGGCCCGGCCCGTGACGCCTCGACGCCGCAGCGCGCCTGCTTCGCGCTCGACCCCGTCGCTGCCGAGCTCGCCGGCGAGCTGCTCGACCAGACCGACGGGGCCGGCGCCGTCCTCGACCGGCACGCCGCGCACCACGCCGCCCTGGCCAGGCGGGCGGCGGCCGCCGCGGCCGACGCCCGGGAGCCCGAGGCGATGGCCCTGCTCGAACCGGTGGCAGCCGACCTCAGCGCGGCCCTGACGTGGCTGCGCGCAGGCCCCGACCACGCCACCGCGTTGCGGCTCGCCGTCGACCTGGCCCCGCTGAGCCGGACCGTCGGTGAACGCGGGAACCTGCAGGCCGTCGTCGACGAGCTGCTCGCAGAGCTGGCCCTCAAGCCCGTCGACGAGGGTCTGCTCGCCGACGCGGAGATCTGGTCGGGGGTCCTCGCCCTCGACAGCGCCGACGCCGCGGAACGCGTCGACGAGGCCCTCCCCTGCCTGCTGAGCGGCATCGACCGGGCCCGCCACACCTCCGACCGGCTCCGCCTGCTGCAGGGGTTGGACGTCGTCGCGCGGACGCTGCCGCTGCACCGCAACGCGATCCTGGCCCACCGGAGCGTCCTCGAGGGGCTCGAGCTGGCGACGCACCTGGGCCACGCGCGCTGGCTCGCGCGCTTCGAGGCGTGGCGCGCGATCCTGTTGCACCGAGGCGGGGACACCGCGGGCGCGGTCGCGCTCGGGCTGTCGGCGCTGCGCCGCGGTCGTGCCGCCGGTGACGGCCCGTCGGTGGTGGCCGCCGGCGTCCTGCTGCACACGGTGCCGTCCCGCATCGTCGGGCTGGCCGGTCCCCCTGAGGCGTCCGGACGCCCGGGGCCCGACGTGCCGACGCTCGAGGAGCTGCTCGGGGTCGCCACGGTGACTGGTGACGGGGCATCGCTGTCGCTCATCCTCGGCCGGCTCGCGTCACGGGCCCTCGCGTCCGGCGACGCCGCGGCCGCGGCGCGGTGGACGCGCACCCGGCTCGAGCTCGCGTGGCGCCTCCCCGCCGGGACGGCCGTCGCGCACTGCTCCCTCGCAGCGGCGCGCATCGCCGCGGCCACCGGTGACCTCCTCGCGGCCGCGCGCTTCCACGGGTTCGCGCAGCCGATGCTGCCGATCCTCCTCTCCGGGCTGGCGCCGCTCGAGCGCACCGCGTACGAGCGGGCGACGGCCGAGCTGCGCACCCTGCTCGGGCCCGACGCTTTCGACCGGGCCGCGTTCGAGGGGTCGGTCCTCGACGCGTCGGCGGCGCACGCCGAGCTGCTCGCCTACGTCAGCGCCGTCGCCGGCGCCGACCGTGCTGACGCGGCGGACGGCGGCGGAGTGCCGTCGCCGGCGTCACCACCGGTATCGCAACCGGGATCGCAACCGGGATCGCAACCGGTCGGTGAGGTGCCCCTGGCGGCCCACGAGGTCCAGCTGCTCACCGCTCTGGGCTCCGAGCGGGCCCTGTCGGAGCTCGCCGAGGCGGCGGGCGTCGACATCCCGACCATGACCGACGCGGCATCGGCGCTCTATGCCCGGCTGGGGTTGCGGGGTCGCGCCGAGGCGGCGGCCGTCGCGCTCCGCAGTGGGCTCGCCTGACGCGTCGGGACCGGCGACCGGGCTCACCGGCACGACCCGCGTCGCCCGGGCCGGCACGTTCGGCGCCTCGGAGATGCCTGTCTCGCTCAGGCGAGCCCGGAGCCGATGTAGTCGAAGGCGGCGTCGATGTTGCGCTCGAGGCGTCCCCCGCCACCGGCCTGCTGGTGCTCGATGCAGGCGCGGACCGCGGCGATCGCGACGGCGACCGTGACCCGCGGCTCGAGCGAGGCACCGGGGGCGTGGCCGAGCCGGCGCTCGAGGGCGGCGGTCAACGCGTTCTCGATGCGGATGTTGTTGCCGACGAGGGCCGGAGCGAGTGCGGGCTCACCGAGGAGGATCCGGCGACGCTTGGCCCGCAGCTCGCGGTCGACCGAGGCGGGCGCGAGCATGCCGGCGAGGATGCGGCGCAGCGACTCCAGCGGCGTCTCACCGTCGCGCACCTCCTCAAGCTGCTCGGCGTAGGACTCGAGCTCCTCGGCGGTCGTGCCGATGACGGCCGCCTCCTTCGACGGGAAGTAGTTGAAGAAGGTGCGGGCGCTCACACCGGCGCGTGTCGCGATCTCCTCGGTGGTGACCGTCGCGAAGCCCTTCTCCTCGACGAGGTCCAGGGCCGCGAGGTTGATGGCGCGCCGGGTCTCGCGCTTCTTGCGCTCGCGCAGGCCGCAGGACTCGTCGGCAACGGACGTGCTCATGGGTCCCATGATGGCACCAAGTCTGCATCCACTGCAATTTTGCAGACACTGCACGTTTAGGTGTACGGTCGAGGACATGCCACAGACCTCGACGGCCGCCCCCACCCCGGGCGCCACGACGGAGGCGGGACCGGCCGCGCACGGGCTGGACCGCGCCACCCGCAACATCTTCACCGCGCTCATGCTCGGCATGCTCGTCGCGTCGATCAGCCAGACCATCGTCGGTCCGGCCATGCCGCGCATCGTCGCCGAGCTCGGCGGCATCGACCACTACTCGTGGCTGGCCACCGCGGCCATGCTCGTGAGCGCGATCACCGTCCCGATCGTCGGCAAGATGAGCGACCTCTACGGGCGGCGCGGGTTCTACCTCGGCGGCCTCGTCGTCTTCATGGCCGGCTCGGTCCTGTCCGGATTCGCCCAGAACTTCTGGTGGCTGATCGCCGCTCGCGCCGTCCAGGGCGCCGGCATGGGCACCCTGATGCCCCTCTCGCAGACGATCATCGGCGACATCATCCCGCCGCGTCAGCGCGGCAAGTACCAGGGCCTCATGGGCGGCGTCTTCGGCCTCGCCTCGATCCTCGGCCCGCTCGCCGGCGGCTTCGTCACCGACCACTGGGGGTGGCGCTGGCTCTTCTTCGTCACGCTGCCCGTCGGCGTCGTCGCCTTCTTCGGCATCAGCCGCTTCCTGCACCTCGAGCACACGCCCCGTGAGTCCGTCGTCGACAAGGCCGGCATCACGGTGCTGTCGCTGACCCTCGTCCTGCTGCTCGTGCCGACCTCGCTGGGCGGCACGACCCTGCCGTGGGGCTCCCCCGCGATCATCGGCCTGTATGTCGCGGGCGTCGCCGCGCTCGCCGCGTTCGTCGCCGTCGAGCGCCGGGCCGTCGAGCCGGTCCTGCCGCTGCGCCTGTTCCGCAGCCCGCTGTTCACGCTGTCCAACATCGCGGCGTTCATGGTCTCGGTCATGATGTTCGGCGCGATGATCTACCTGCCCGTCTACGCGCAGGGCGTGCTCGGCGTGTCGGCCACCAACTCAGGACTCATCCTCATGCCGATGTCGGTGGCCATGATCGGCCTGTCGATCCTCTCCGGGCTCGTCATCACCAGGACGGGCAGGTACAAGCTGCAGACCATCGCGGGCATCCTCATCATGGGCGTCGGCTTCTGGCTGCTCACCCAGCTGCACCACGGCTCGAGCCAGACCGAGCTCACCCTGTCGATGGTCGTCTTCGGCGTGGGCCTCGGCATGGCGCTGCAGGTGTTCACCCTCATCATCCAGAACTCCTCGCAGCGCAAGGACCTCGGCGTCGCCACCGCCTCCACGCAGTTCTTCCGCAACGTCGGCTCGACCGTCGGCACGGCCGTGTTCGGCACGATCATGACCAGCGGGCTCGCGGGCAACATCGCCTCCCACCTGCCCGCCTCGGTGGTACGGCAGATGCAGGCCTCGGGCCAGGAGGTGAGCGCCGGGTCGGTGCTCGATCCCTCGGCACTCGCGCAGCTTCCGCCGCAGATCGCCTCCGGCGTCCAGCAGGGCCTGGCCGACTCGCTGCACACGGTGTTCGTCTGGGGCCTCGTCCCCTTCGCTCTGGCCCTGGTGACCGCGCTCTTCATCAAGGAGCTGCCGCTGCGCGACACCGTGCACACGCCCGACGAGGCCGGCATCGAGCTGCTCGACACGCTGTCGCAGTCGGCGCCCGACGACGAGGTCACGGTCCCGCTGGGCCGCGGCGCCGGCAACACGCGGACGCACGAGCGCCTCCTCGGCCTGCGCCTCGGACTGCTCGCCGACTCGGCGCTGCGCGGCGACCGGCCCCTGCTCAGCCGGGCCGTCATCCGGCTCGGCGAGGGAGACCTCGACGCCGGCGCGGCGCTGCTGCACCGCACGGCGCGGATGCTGACCACCGAGGACCCGTCGGTCGCGGCAGACACGGAACGGTTCGCCGTCGAGGTGGCCGCACGCGCCAAGGCTCCGGGCGGCGTCCTCGACGACTGGCTCAAGCGCGAGCTCGCCACGGCGATCGCCGAGCGCGATGCCCACGAGGTCATGACGACCCTCGAGCCGACCGTCGCGGAGCGGTACGAGGCCGTCGACGTCCGGATGCTCGAGCGCGTCGGCGACGACCTCACCGCCGCCTACCTCGTCGACCGCAGGCAGGCCCGCCACGCCGAGCGCCAGGCGGCATCGGCCCGCTGACGCCGTCCACGAACACACCGAGCAGCTGCCAGGTCCCGCCGGGTACACCCCGTCGGGTTGGCAGCTGCTCGGTGTGTTGCGGGGGTTTGGTGCGGGAGGTCAGGCCCAGACGAGGGCGCGGCTGGGGTCCTCGAGGATCGCGGCGAGGTCGGACAGGAAGCGCGAACCGAGCTCGCCGTCGATGAGCCGGTGGTCGAAGCTCACCGCCAGCTGGGTCACGTGGCGCACCGCGATCTCGTCGGAGCCGTCGGCGGCGGTGACGACCCACGGCTGCTTGCGGATCGCGCCGAAGCACACGATCGCCGACTCGCCGGGGTTGATGATCGGGGTGCCGCTGTCGACGCCGAAGACCCCGACGTTGGTGATCGTGATGGTGCCACCCGACATCTCGGCCGGCTGGGTGCGTCCCTCGCGAGCGGTCGCCGTCAGCGCCCCGATGGCGCGGGCCAGCTCGAGCATCGTCAGTGCGTGGGCGTCCTTGATGTTCGGGACGATGAGCCCGCGCGGCGTGGCGGCGGCGATGCCGAGGTTGACGTAGTTCTTCTGGACGATCTCCTGGGCGGCCTCGTCCCACGTCGCGTTCATGCCCGGGTTGCGCCTGATCGCGAGGACGAGCGCCTTGGCGAGCACGAGCAGCGGCGTCACCTTGACCTCGCGGAACTCGCGCTCGCCCTTGAGGCGGTCGACGAGCTCCATCGTCCTCGTGACGTCGACGGTGACCCACTCGGTGACGTGCGGCGCCGTGAAGGCGGAGCCGACCATCGCCTGGGCGGTCATCTTGCGCACGCCCTTGATGGGGATGCGGGTCTCGCGCTCGCCCGCGCCGAACGGCAGCGCCGGGGCGGATGACGGGACGCCGGCTGCCGCCGGAACCGCCGGGGCTGCGCCGTCGACCGCGCCCGACGCGAAGGCGTTGACGTCGTCGCGGGTGATGACCCCCTCGGGACCCGAGCCGGCGACGGCCCAGAGGTCGACGCCGAGGTCCTTGGCGAGCTTGCGCACCGGCGGCTTGGCCTTCGGCCGGCCCTCCCGCGCGACCGGCGCCGACGGGGAAGCCGTCACCGCGGGCGCGGCGTCCGGTGTCGGGGCCGGCGACTCGACGCGGGGCGCCGGGGCGGTCGGCTCGGCGACCGGCTCCGCGGCCGCGACCTGCTCGGTCTCGGTCGGCGCCGAGGTCCGGGCGACCGGGGCCGGAGCGGCGTCACCGGCCCGCTTGCGCGGGCGACGGGCCGTGGCACCGGCCTTGGCGCCGTAGCCGACGAGGATCGCCTCGCCGCCGGCCGGCTCCGCGGTCTCGCCGGGGACGGCCGGTGCGACCGGCGTCTCCTCGGCGGTGCCGTCGTCGATCGTGATGATCGGGGTGCCGACGTCGACGGTCTGGCCGACCTCCACGAGGAGGTCCTTGACGGTGCCGGCCCACGGGATCGGCAGCTCGACGAGCGACTTGGCGGTCTCGACCTCGAGGACCATGTCGTTGACCTTGACGGTGTCGCCGGGCTCAACCCGCCACTCGACGATCTCGGCCTCGACGAGGCCCTCACCGGGGTCGGGCAGCTTGAACGTGCGGATTGCCATGGAGGACAGTCCCTTTCGGTCAGTACGCGAGCGCGCGGTCGACGCCGTCGAGGATGCGGTCGAGGTCCGGGAGGAACTCCTCCTCCATCCGGCTCGGCGGGTACGGGATGTTCGCGCCGCCGACGCGTACGACCGGGGCCTCGAGCTCGTAGAAGCACTTCTCGGTGACCTGCGCGGAGATCTCCGAGGCCATGCCGAGGAACGTGCTCGCCTCGTGGACGACGACCAGCCGGCCGGTCTTCTTCACCGACGACACGATGGTGTCGATGGGCAGCGGCGACAGCGAGCGCAGGTCGATGACCTCGATGCTCGTGCCCTCCGACTCGGCGGCAGCCGCCGACTCGAGCAGCGTCTTGACGACGGGACCGTAGCCCACGAGCGTCACGTCGGTGCCCTCGCGCAGCACGTTGGCCTCGAAGAGCCCGCGCGGCGCGGACGTCGCGGCGGTGTCGTACTCGGCACGGTCGTGGTAGCGACGCTTCGGCTCGAAGAACATGACCGGGTCGTCGCACGCGATGGCCTGCTGGATCATCCAGTGGGCGTCCTCGGGGTTGCTGCACGCGACGGTGCGCAGGCCCGCGGTGTGGGCGAAGTAGGCCTCGGGACTCTCCGAGTGGTGCTCGGGACTGCCGATGCCGCCACCGAACGGGATGCGGATGACCATCGGGATCTTGATCGAGCCGAGCGAGCGGGCCCGCATCTTGGCGACCTGGCAGACGATCTGGTCGAAGGCCGGGTAGACGAAGCCGTCGAACTGGATCTCGCAGACGGGGCGGTAGCCGCGCAGCGCCATCCCCAGGGCGGTGCCGACGATGCCGGACTCGGCGAGCGGGGAGTCGATGACCCGCTCCTCGCCGAAGTCCTTCTGCAGGCCCTCGGTGATGCGGAAGACGCCGCCGAGCTTGCCGATGTCCTCACCGATGAGCACGACCTTGGGGTCGGCCTCCATGGCCTTGCGCAGGCCGTTCGTGATGCTCTTTCCGAGGGTGACCTTCTCGAGCGCCATCTCAGCTCGCCTCCTCGAAGCTCGCCTTGTAGGCGAGGTAGGCGGCACGCTCGGCCTCCATGACGGGGTGGTCCTCGGCGTAGATGTGGTCCCACATCGTCGCGCCGGGCATCGTCTCCATGCTGATGCAGCCCTGGCGCAGCTCGGCGGCGAACTGGTCGGCCTCGGCGTCGACGCGGCCGAAGAACTCGTCGTCGGCCATGCCCTCGTGGGCCAGGTAGGTCTTGAGGCGCAGGATCGGGTCGCGGAACTTCCACTCCTCCACCTCGGCCGAGATCCGGTACTTGGTCGGGTCGTCGGCCGTGGTGTGGGCGCCCATGCGGTACGTGAAGGCCTCGATGAGCAGCGGGCCGTTGCCGTTGCGGGCCTCGTCGA
>NZ_JBPGXG010000110.1:0-16231 GCF_056755255.1 Monashia sp. HAY1-5C
TCCGTCGTCGGCAGCGTCAGAGGTGTATAAGAGACAGCCCCCGCCCCCGGCGTCGACATCGACCCCGAGGCGTGAGCCGAAGGAGGACCCCGGCATCGTCGAGCAGGTCGTGCAGTCCACGGCCTTCCGCTCGATGCTGCGTTCTGCCGGCACCGTCATCGGCCGCGAGATCACCCGCAGCATCTTCGGCACCCGACGCCGACGCTAGCGGCCACCGCCCCCCGAGCCACCGCACCGGGGCGCCTCGTCCGTTCGTGGGACGGGGCGCCTCCCCGCGCGAGCCCCGGTCAGGCCGGGCCGGACGGGCGTCAGGCGTCGAGGTCCGCGGCGTCGAGGTCCTCGTCGGCGTCGACGAAGTAGCTGATGACGCGGATGTCGGGCTCGTCGAGCGCCTGGAGCACGAGCTGCCGGAGCCGGACGACGCGCCCGTCCTCGAGACGGATCCGCTTGGTACGGCCGCGGGTGGGGTCGCTGTCGTGGCGCTCCCACCACTCGACGGTGTCCGGGTTGCCGCGGAACACCTCGTCGAGGACGCGCTGGAAGCCCGGGTCGTCGGGGTGGCGGGCGTAGGCCTCGCGGAAGAGGGCCAGCTGGTCCGCCGCCTCCTGCACCCAGTCGACGAAGAGCGACCGCGCCGCGGGGTCGCAGCAGTAGAACCACAGGAGGTTGCGCTCGCGCTTGGTCCGCCGGCCCTCCCAGTCGGTGAACAGGCGGCACGCCGCACGGTTGGCGCCGATGACGTCCCAGCGCGCGCCGACGACGTAGGCGGGGTTGGGCAGCACCGCCTCGAGCAGCTCGGCGAGCTCGTCGGTGAGCTCCTCCGGCTCGGCGTGCCGCCGCCGCGGGCCCCCGGTGGCGAGCCCGTGCAGGTGGGTGCGGCCGTCGGCGTCGAGGCGCAGGGCCCTGGCGAGGCCGTCGAGGACGGACGCGCTCGGGCGCAGGTCGCGGCCCCGCTCGATGAGGTCGTAGTAGGCCACGGAGATCTCGGCGAGCTCGGCGACCTCGGTGCGGCTCAGACCGACGCGGTGACGGCCCTTGGTCCGCCTGATGCCGACGTCCTCGGGGGCGAGCGCGCGACGGCGCGCGCGGAGGAACTCACCGAGCGGGGACGGGGTGCGCACGCTGAGGGGGACGTCCGGGCTCATGGCGCCATCCTGCCAGCGGACGCGGGTCGGGACGTCGGCCGATGAGGGCGCAGACGAGCGGGCGCGGACCGGCGCCGCTCAGGGAGTGGGGGGCGGTCCCGTGGACTTGGTCTTCGTCGGACGGTTCGTCGCACCGGGGACCGTCTGCGCCTGGGTCGGGCGCGTGGCCGTCGACGGCGTGCCCGGCGGCGTCGTCGGGACGGCCGTGGGCCGCGCGGCGGACGTCGTGGCGGGGGCGGGCGCGGTCGTCACCGGCGCGACCGACCCCACGCGGCTCGTGGCGCTCGGGGAACCGGGCGTCGGCGTGCCGGTGGAGGACACCGCGGCGTCAGCCGAGGTCGTCGAGGGTGTCCACGTCCGCGCGCCCGTCCCCGTGGCGGGGTCCGGCTGGACGGTCACGGTGGTCCGCGGCAGCGCGGGCATCGCGCTGTTGCGCGGCGACTGCTGGGACGCCGGCGACACGACGAGGGCCACCACACCGAGGACGGCGGCGGCCGCGGCCGCCGTGGCGAGCGACCCCCGGGCACCACCGACGCGGCCCCACCAGGCCCGGGCCCGTTCCGAGTCGCGGCGTGCGCGCAGCCGTGGCGGGAGGTCGGCGCGGAAGGCGGCGAGCGTGTTGGCCGGTGCGGCGAGCCAGCCGACGACGGGGACGACGAGCAGCGCCGCCAGCCCGAGCGCGACGAGCCCCGGTCGGACGAGGACGGCGGACAGCACGGCGACCCCGGCCACGAGCGCCGACGCGAGCTCGGCACGGTTGGAGCGCACCGCGTCCGACAGCCGCACCTCCCCCTTGACCTTGGGGGTCCGGAGGAAGACGCCGGCGGGCTCGGTCAGGCCACGCACGACGGCCAGCGACACGACCCAGCCGAGCGAGAGCCACATGACGAAGGCCCCGACGGCGTCGCGCCAGGTCGCCCGCTGGGCCACGAGCTTGACGACGGCGACCGCCCGGAGCAGGCCGAAGAGGAGCAGGGCCGGGACGGCGACGAGCATGAGGCCGCTCAGGCGCTGGACGACGAGGCCGCCACCGAGCGCGACGTCGACGAGGCTGACGACGACGACCGCACCGAAGACGAGCGAGAGCAGGTCACCGGTCCACTGGAGGCCGCCGACGAGGTAGGCGAGGCGCTGGCTGCGCGACATCGGCGTCGACCGGTTCCACGGCATGAGGACCCGCCAGTGCCGCCGCAGGATCTGCATCCCGCCGAAGCACCAGCGGAAGCGCTGGCCCTTGAGCGCCTCGAACGTCAGCGGCATGATCCCGCGGCCGAAGGGCCGGTCGACGTGGTGGCCGCTCCAGCCCGCGGCGAGCAGGCGCAGGGACAGCTCGGCGTCCTCGGTGACGCACCACTCGTCCCAGCCGCCGACGTCGCGCAGCGCCTGGAGGCGCACGAGCCCCATGGTGCCGCCGAAGATCGCGGCGTCCCGCTCGTCACGGGAGGGCTGCGAGACCGAGAAGAAGTAGTCGTAGCTGAAGTAGAGGCGGCGCAGGTAGCCCGAACCCTCCCAGTCCCGGTAGTCCTGCGGGGACTGCACGAAGGCCACCTTCGGGTCGTCGAAGGCACCGACCGTCTGGCGCAGCCAGTCCGCGTCGACCTGGTAGTCCGCGTCGACGACGCCGACGACGAGGGCCCGTGGGTCCGTCACGGTCAGGGCGTAGTTGAGGGCCCCCGACTTGTACCCGGGCCAGTCGAGGAGGCGGTGGAACCGGAAGACCTCGGGGTGGGCGGCGCAGAACGCGGCGACCGGCTCGACGAGCGCGTCGTCCTCGGTGTTGTTGTCGATGACGAGCACCTCGTACGCCGGGTAGTCGAGGGCGGCCAGCGAGCGCAGGGTGTCGATGAGCATGTCCGGCGGCTCGTTGTGGGCCGGCACGTGGATCGAGACGAACGGCAGGTCGGTGCGGGTGGCGACGACGGACGTCGTCCCGGGTGCGAGGCGGCGGCGCCACTGCCGGCTGCCGAGCACGTCGAAGATCTCCCAGCCGTAGGCGAGGAGGAGCACGAACGCCGCGACCTCGAGACCGAGCAGCAGCCACGCGCCGACGAGGGTCAGCCCGGTGAGCCCGGAGCCGAGCGTCCACCAGAGCATCGCGCCGAGGTAGGCGAGACCTGCGGACACGGTGAGCGACCACGCGGCGTGCGCCCACACCCCCCAGCGTCTCGTGACGAGGACCCACGGCACGGACAGCACCCACAGGACGCCGACCGCGACGGCCACGTCGCTCGCGGCGCCGAGCAGGAGCATCCCACCGCCGACGAGGCCGAGCGGGACGAGGGGGAAGAGGGCGCGGGCGGGCCACGACGCCGGTGCGGCGCGGCGGACGCGGCCGGAGGAGCGGCGTGGCGCGGCGACGAGGCACCCGAGGGTGGCGAGCATGCTTGCGAGGACGGCTTCGAGGACGGTCAGACCCACGAACGAACTTCCTGTCGGCGGGTCCCCTTGCCCCGGATCCGTGCGGATGGACCCAGCGAGTGTAGGCAACCGGCGTGCAGGAGTCGAACCGAGCGGGTACGGCCCCCTCCGGAGGAGCGCGGCGGAGGCGGTCCCCACACCCGAGGAGGCAGCGATGGAGCCGACGACGGACCCGATGGACGACCGCGCTCTCGAGCGGGCCGCCCTCGCCCGCGACGAGCAGCTGCAGACGATCATCAACGACCTCGTGCGCCGGGGTCGGCACCGGTCCCACGACGAGGCCACGCAGGCGCTCGTCGAGGCGATCGCCGGAGCCGGGCTCGCGCCGATGCCGGAGCCGTGGGTCGACGCCGTGGCCGACGCGGTCGCCCGCGGCAACCCCTACGTCGTGTCGGCCCACACGGCCCGGGTCACCGACGTGCCGACGCCGGACGACGACGTGCCGAGCACGGCCGTCGAGTAGCGACGCGGGTCCGGCGCGCGCAGTCGGCCGACGACGGCTCCCCGTGACGACGACGCCGAG
Organism: Monashia sp. HAY1-5C; assembly: GCF_056755255.1. Classification (NCBI taxonomy): domain Bacteria; kingdom Bacillati; phylum Actinomycetota; class Actinomycetes; order Micrococcales; family Intrasporangiaceae; genus Intrasporangium; species Monashia sp. HAY1-5C. Next base: position 4,087 of record NZ_JBPGXG010000110.1, read on the forward strand.
CAGCGGCAGGAGCGCGGCCGACGACGGCTCCTCGTCTCCCTGGTCGGACGCGTCTGCGGGTCAGAGCTGCGTGGCGAGGTAGCGCTGCAGCTCGGCGACGGTCCGGGCGTTCCACGTCGTCGCGCCGTCGCGGTAGAGGCCGAGGTAGGACTGCATCGCGGCCATCGAGCGCGGGCCCCAGACGCCGACGACGTCCATCCCGATGCGGGCCTGCAGGGCGCGGATGGTCGTCGTGTCGAAGACGCCGGTGCGGGTGACGCCCAACCAGCGCTGGAGCGCGACGATCGTCGAGGACCCGAGGGAGCCGTTGACCGGGGGCCGCGGTGCGAGGAGTCCGTCCTGCGCCTTGACCGTGAGGACCCGGAGCACCGCCGCGTCGACCTTGGCCCGGAAGACCGAGTCGGACGCCGCCCGTGCCGTGACCGCCTGCACCATGGCCGGCACCACGGTCGGGGTGACGGTCAGGACGACGTCACCGCCGGCCTCGAGGAAGTGCAGGGCCCGCGCCGCCGGCGTCCAGCCGGTGACCTGCCGGGCGCTGCCGAGGTCGTCGCTGACGACGATCCCGGTGAAGTGCAGGTCGCCGCGGATCATCCCGCCGATGACGGTGGGTGAGAACACGGCCGGGTGCGCGGCGTCGATGAGCCGGTAGTAGGCCGACGAGACCATGAGCACCCGCGAACCGGCGGCGATGGCCGCGCGGAACGGCCCGATGTCGGCCGAGGTGCGCGTCGTGACGGTGTCGGTGACGCCGGCCGACGTGTCGGTGTTGCCGGTGACGCGGCCCAGACCCGGGAAGTGCTTGGCCGTCATCGCCAGACCGGAGGTCTGCATGCCGTGCTGGAACGCCGTGCCCTTGTCGGCGACGACCGAGGGCGTGTACCCGTACTCCCGGTCCCAGTACCCGATCGGCTGGTTGAGGCTGGCGAAGCTCTTGGCGACGGTGTCCATGACCGGTGCCAGGTCGAGGTCCACCCCGGAGCGGAACACCTGCCGCCCCCACGTCGTCGCGCTCGCGGTCAGCGTCGTGTCGGACCACGTGCCCTGCGTCAGTGCCGTCGGCATCCGCGAGAACCCGGTGCCCTGGAGCACCTGCACGTAGCCGCCCTCCTGGTCGGTCGCGATGAAGAGGGGGACGCCGGCCGTGGCCGCCGACGTCGTCAGCGCGTCGGCGTGGGCGGTGAGGTAGCGCACCGGGGCCGCGCCGTAGGTCGTCCGGCCGGTGAGGACGAGGTTGCCGACGTGGTACTGCGTGATGGCCGCCTGCGTCGAGGACCCGAGGCCTGTTGCCGGGCCGCCCACCATGAACAGCTGCCCGATCCGCTGCGCGGCGGTCATCCGGTCGAAGACCGCGCGCGCCTGGTCGGCCGGCGTCAGGGTGGTGGTCGCGAGCGTGGCCGGCACGGCGCTCGGGACCGTGCCCGAGACGGCGGCCGGCACGCCGGCTCCGAGCAGGAGGACCGCGGCGCAGGCCGCGAGGAAGGTCGTACGTCGTGCCGGCATGTTGGGCCCCCAACGGTCGATGGCGTGCAGCAGCGACGCGTCTTCAGTGTAGGTCCGCGTGACGCTCCTGCCCACAGGTCCGCGACGACCCACAGGAAAGTGCCTCTCGGCCGGGCAGCCTTGCGCGGCAGGGCCTCCCGCCGGTCCGGGGTGAGGCGCGTCAGGCCAGCTCGGGCGGGCCGTCGTCGACGGGGATGACCGCGCCGAGGTCGGTGATGTCGACGACCCTGCGGATCACCGACGTCGGCGGCACGACGACCCGCAGGGGCTGGCGCTGGTGACCCAGCCGTTCGGACAGGTGGAAGATCATCGCGATGCCCGTGCTGTCGAGGTACGTGGTACCGCTGAGGTCGACGACGACCCGCGCCGCGGCCCCGGGAACCGCTGCGGCGACCGCGTCCCCGACGTCGGAGGCGTTGGACAGGTCGATCTCCCCGCGGACACGGACGAGGCAGAGCTCGTCGTGCAGTGCGGCGTCGACGTGCGCGAGGTCGTTCACGGGACAGCTCCTCTCCGGACCGCACGTGTCATCGTCACGACGGTGCCCCCCGGATCGTGTCGCGTGTCGACGGACTCCGTCAAAGCCCGGATCACGCCGAGCCCCCAGCCACCGCCGCGGGCCGCGGGCACGCGCCACGTCCCGTGGTCCTGGACGGCGACCTGCACGGCGTCGACGCCTCCGTCCGCGCCGACGCGTCGGCGCACCTCGACGTCGATGGTCCCCGGCGACGGGGCACCGCTGTACGCGTGCTGGACGACGTTCGCACATGCCTCCCCGCAGGCCACGAGGAGGGCGACCTCGTCCTCCGGCGAGACGCCCACCTCCCGCAGCCATCGGCGCATCGCGGTGCGGACCTCGGCGAGCGAGCGGGCGTCCGCCGGGACGCTGAGCCGCAGGGCGCCGGTGCCGGTCCCCACCGGGCGGACGGCGAGGAGGGCGACGTCGTCCGAGCGGTCGGCCTCGCCGAGGAGCTCGGCCAGGAGCGCGTCGCAGACGGTGTCGAGGTCACCGGCATCGTGTCCGGCATCGGGCTGCACGAGGCGGAGCGCGCCGGCGCTCAGCCGGTCCAGGCCCTCGGTGATCGCGACACCGCGACGCTCGACGAGCCCGTCGGTGTAGAGCAGCAGGGTCGCCCCGGCCGGCAGCAGGTGCTCGACCTCGGCGAAGGTCCGGGCCGGGGTGACGCCGAGCGGCGGCGCGAGGGCGCCGTCGAGGAACCGGGCCCGGTCGGCGTCGACGAGGAGCGCCGGCGGGTGCCCGGCGCTCGAGAGGCGCACGGTGCCCTGTGCCGGGTCGAGCAGGAGGAAGAGCAGGGTGACCATCTCGTCGGTGGCCAGGCGCGTCAGGAGCCGGTGGACGCGACGCAGGACGCGGGCCGGCGAGGGGTCCTGGACGGCGTAGGCCCGCACGGCCATGCGCACCTGCGCCATGGTCGCCGCGGCGTGCACACCGTGGCCGGCGACGTCGCCGATGACGAGGCCGACGAGCCCGTGCCGCAGGGGGATCACGTCGTACCAGTCCCCGCCGACCTGCACGTCCGCCGTCGCCGGCAGGTACCGGGCGGCGACGTCGAGGCCGGGCAGGTCGGGCAGGCCACCGGGGAGCATGCTGCGCTGGAGGACCTCCGCGATGTGGTGCTCCCTCGTGGCGCGGGCCTCCTCGTGGCTCAGCAGGCGCTGCGCCTGGGAGCGCTCGCGGATCTCGCGGCGCAGCCGCGCGTTGGCGGTCTGCAGGTCGGCGGTGCGCTGGGCCACCCGCGCCTCGAGCTCGGCCGCGGACCGTGCCAGGGTGCTCGCCGCCTCGAGCCGCTCGCTGACGAGCGAGGCGAGGATCAACGACGTCAGCGCGACGCAGGCGTTGAACGCCTGGAGGCTCACCATCTGCTCGAGCAGGGAGCGGCCTTCGAACGGGCCGCGCTGGTGGGCTGCAGCCCACGTGGCGACGGCGGAGGCCACGAGGGCGGCGGGGGCTGCACCGCGCAGCTGCAGCCGCCACGCCGCCCACCCGAGGACCGGCAGGACCACGACGAGGACGACCATGTGGGAGAAGGCCGCCCAGCCCGTGACCAGGCCCGACGCGACGAGGACGGTGAGGCCCTCCAGCCACTGGCTCCTGCGCCACGCGCGGTCGATGACGAGCGGCACGCTGAGCAGGTAGGGCGTCACGACGAGCACCCCCATGGCGTCCCCCGTCCACCACACCGCCCACGCGGTCGGCAGGGCGTCGACGCCGATGGCCCCCGACGCCGCGAGCGTGACGGCGCCGACCGTGGCGCTGACCGTCATGCTGGCGAGGGCGCCGAGGAAGACGATGGCGAGCGCGTCGCGGAGGCGGTCGACCTGGCGGCGGAAGCCGAAGCGGTGCAGCAGCAGGGCCGCGACGAGCGGGGCCGCGGCGTTGCCGACCGCCGTCACCCCGGCGGCCAGCGGGTTCGCGCTGATGGGCAGGTTGACGGCGAACGCCGACAGGAGGACGGCGAGGGTGACCACGGGCCGGCGTCGGCGGTCGAGCAGGAGGAACGCCGCGACGGCGATGCCCGTCGGTGGCCACAGCGGGGTGACGTTGCGCTCGACGAGGGACATGCCGAGGCCGAGGCGCGCACCGAGGTAGTACGAGCCCCCGACGAGGAGGAGGACGCGGAGGTGGTGGAGCAGGGGGCGGCCTGCGGCGGGCCGCAGCCCGCTCGTGCCGGTCACCGTGCCCCGTCCATGGGCACATCGTGCTCCGGCGGGCCGCGTCGCGTCCGGCAAACGCACGCCGCCGTGGCACCCCCGCCACGGCGGCGCGGTGCCACGGCGGCGCGGCGGCCGGCGAGGTGGGCGCAGGTGGCGGGGGTCGGGGTGTGGGGTCGCGACGCCCCGCCACCTGCGGGCCTCACGTCCCGATGAGCACGCTGACCGCGGTGTTGCCGGTGCAGTCCGGGACCTGCCGGATGGCCCACCGGCCGCGGAGACCGTTGCCGTCGAAGTCGGACTCCGCGTCCCGCTCCTCGACCTCCCCGTCCGATGCCGTCCAGCCGCGGGTGGAGTAGGCGCGCTGCATGTCGGCGAGCGTCTGCTCGAAGGACGTCGGGGAGACGGCCGTGACCACGGTTCGCCCACCGCTACGGGCCTGGACACCGGTGACGACGTAGCCGGCGGGCAACGTCGCCTGCTGGGGGAACCCGTCCGGCAGGTCGACGGGCTTCGCGTCCCTGGCGCAGACCATCGCAGCCGGGGACGCGCCGGTGCCGGGTTGCGCCACGGCGGCCTCCAGCTCGTCCTCGCCGCAGGCGGACAGGAGCGTCAGCGCCATGAGCGCCGCGACGACGGCGCCCCCGCGAGCCGGCGTCCCCGGGCTCACCGGAGGACCTGCGTCTGGCGCCGGTTGTCGGTCTCGTCCGACTCGCGGACGTGGCCGTCCGGGTCGGCCACGACGACCACCGTGTGGGTTCCCTTGGCGAGGCGCACACCGGGGAACGTCACGTTCGTCGAGCGTCCCGCCGCGACGTCGGTCGGTGCGGACGTCGCGACGTTCACGCCGTCGACGAACAGCCGGGTCGTGACGCCGGTGGCCGCGGCCCGGCCGGTGTTCGCGACGGTCGTGCTCGTGGCGTAGAGCCCGCCGGTCCTCGAGACCGACAATGTCGTGGGCGTCAGGTTCGGCAGGGCGTCGAAGGCCGAGTACAGCGTGGCGCCGGACTGCTGGCGCGCGATGGTGGCGTAGGCGTCGAAGTTCTGCGCCCCACCCGGCTGGGCACAGGCGCCGGTGCAGCCGTCGGCGTACCCGACCTCGACCCGACCGGTGCGGTCCACCGTGGCGTCCATGAAGTCGAGCAGGTTGCGGTCGTTGCCGCACGTCGTGCCGCCGGTGCAGATCGAGCCGCGCTGGACGGGGTCGCTCGGGGTGGTGTCGACGGTGACCCAGCTCCTGCCACCGTCGTACGTCGTCGAGACGTAGAGGTGCCAGACGCCGGTGAAGTTCGCCGCGTCCTGGTAGTTGCCGGGGGTCGTCGTGCCGATGAAGGCGAAGGACGCCCGGTCGTCGTCACCGGCGACGACGGCCGGGAAGACGGTGTTGTGGATGCCGAGGCCGGCGCCGACGTTCTGGTCGTCGGTCCACGTCCGGCCCTTGTCGCGGCTCACCGCCACTCGTGGCGTCCCGTCGGCGGCCTGGTAGCCGAGGTAGACCGTGCCCTTGGCGCCGATGCCGACGCTCGGGTCGGAGTCGCCCGCGGTGCTGGCCGGGTTCTTGCGGACCGACCACGTCGTGCCACCGTCCTCGGACACCGCGACGGCCTGGTTGCCGCCACACGACTTGTTCGGCACATAGACGGTGCCGTCCGGGGCGACCTTGACGTGTCCGTGCAGGCCGCCGCAGTCGAGCAGCGAGTACATCGGCACGGCCGGCCCGAAGGCGACGCCGCCGTCGTGGCTCGCGGCACAGCTGGCGTCGGCGATGTCCTGGCTGCAGTAGTACACGGCGTTCGGATAGGTCGACGTCGGAAGGGCTCCGGTCCCGTTCGGGGAGTAGGCGCCTCCGCCGACGGTCTGGTGGTCGACCCCGGAGTTGAGGCCACCACCCTGGCTGGGTGACCAGGTCCGGCCCTCGTCGTCGGAGTAGCACATCAGCGAGGTCTTGCCCGCGAGCTGGCTCTCGAAGACGCGGCCCGTCTTCGGGTCGGTGAACCCGATCGGGTCGAGCGAGGTCGAGCCGCCCGTGAGGCAGCCCTTGGCCGGCGTCGCCGACACGTCCGACCACGTCACCTTCGAGGGAGTCACGGTGTCGTCCCAGGTGGCCCGGTACGTGTCGTACAACGCCTGGTAGAAGGTCGACCCGGTGGTATGGGCGGCGCCGATCGAGGGCTCGCCGGCGTCGTGGGCGCGGCCGAAGGACTCCGGGGCCCCGTACTGGCTGAAGGTCGGCGGCGTCGCCGTGCCCGGCGCCGGGTTGGCCGGCACGTCGGTCAGCGTCGCGGTGCCGGTGACGGTCTCACCGAGCGGGGCGAAGGGGACGATCCGCACGGTGTAGTCGCCGCTCGTGGGCGGCGCGACGATGACCTCGGGGTCGGCGCTCGATGCCGCCGACGCGACGACCGCACCGTTGGCGTCGAGGAGGTAGACGTCGAAGTCGGCGGCGGCGGTGGCCCAGCCGACCTTGATCGTCAGCTGGTGCGTCGTGCCGTAGTCGCTCGGCGTCGACACGTGGAGCGCGAAGTCGTCGCACAGGCCCGGACCGCACGTCACGTCGCCCGTGGTGCCGGTGACGTTGGGGACGGCGAACGGCCCGGCGGTCCACTGGGTGCTCGTGCTCGTGTCGGACACCGAACCGCTGTCGGGGGTGGCGGCGAGCGCCGGTGCGGCGGCGACGAGCCCCCCGGTCAGGGTGGCGGCCGCGAGGAGTGGCAGGGTGCGGGAGCGGACCCTGCCGGACATCGGTGACAGCATGCGTTCTCCTGGCTCGTGTAGAGGCGACGCCCCCGAGGCGTGTGGTGGGACCACCAATCGGGCGAGAACACCGGGCTCCCGCTCGCCGTGACAACGAGCCGCGAGGCGGCCGCGCTACGACCCCGCTCGGTCAAGACTCGGTCAGCAGAGTCTGGGAAGCGGCTGGGAGCGCCGGTGCCCGACGAGGGGGCGCGGTCTGGTCGAATGGGGCCGGACAGTCGTCGGACCCACGTGGAAGGTGCCGCATGATCGAGATCCTCGACCGCAGCCAGCTCTCCCGGGCACGGGCGGTCGGCGCCCTCGTGGCCGACATCCTCCAGACGCTGAGGCGCCGGACCACCGTGGGCACCAACCTCCTCGACATCGACGCCTGGGCCGAGGCGATGATCCTCGAGGCGGGAGCGCAGTCCTGCTACGTCGACTACGCGCCCTCGTTCGGGCGCGGACCGTTCGGCCACTACATCTGCACCTCGGTCAACGACGCCGTCCTGCACGGGCTCCCGCACGACCACGCCCTCGTCGACGGTGACCTGCTCTCGCTCGATCTCGCCGTCTCGCTGGACGGGGTGGTCGCCGACTCGGCCATCAGCTTCGTCGTCGGCCAGGCGCGGCCCGCCGAGAGCGTCGCCCTGGTCCGGGCCACGGAGCGCGCCCTGGCGGCCGCGGTCGCGGCCGCCAGACCCGGAGCCCACATCGGCGACGTCTCGCACGCCATCGGCTCGACGCTCCAGGCGGCGGGGTACCAGGTCAACACCGAGTTCGGCGGTCACGGTGTCGGGTCGACGATGCACCAGGACCCGCACGTCGCCAACATGGGGCGCCCGGGGCGCGGGTACCGGCTCCGACCGGGGCTGCTGCTGGCGCTCGAACCGTGGGTCATGGCCGACACGGCGCAGCTCGTCACGGACGCCGACGGATGGACGCTGCGCAGCGTGACCGGTTGCCGGACCGCGCACAGCGAGCACACGGTCGCCATCACGAGCGACGGTGCCGAGGTGCTCACCCTGCCGAGCGACCCGCACGCCTGAGCTCAGGGCCCCGAGCGCGAGACCACCGGCTCGGCCGGGTCCGGCTGCTCAGCCGCCGCCCGACGTCCGCGTGACGCCGGCCAGCTCGCGCGCGATGGCGAGGGACAGGTCGCGCGCGAGGAAGCCCGGCGCCTCCCCGTCGAGGCGCTCCCCGGCGCGGCTGTGGGCCCAGGTGGCCCAGACCGCCGCCTGCGCGGGGTCGGCGCCGCGCGCCATGAGCCCCGCCACGGCGCCGGCCTTCACGTCGCCGGACCCGGCCGTTCCCAGGCCCGGGGAGCCCCCGTCGTCCCGCCACGCCTCGCCCTGTGGGGTGACGATGCACGACACCTCTCCCCCGCCGAGCACCACGGCACCCGTCGCCTCCGCGAGCCGGCGCGCAGCGTCGACCGGGTCCTTCCCGAGCTCGGAGCGCGGCACCCGGAGGGTCGATGCCAGCTCGGTGACGTTGGGGGTCAGGAGGACTCGGCCCTCCAGGTGGCGCACGCCGTCCAGGTTGCCGGTCAGGTAGGCCGTCCCGAGGGCGTCGATGACGACGGGGGCGTCGAGCCGAGGCACCACCCGCTCGAGGAGCAGCCTGGCGCAGTCGGGGTCCCTGAGCCCCGGGCCCAGCAGCACGACCTCGACCCGGGAGGCCAGCTCGAGGATGCGGTCCGCGCCGGCGACCGCCAGCTCACCCGAGGCGAGCACCGGCAGCGGCTCGACGAAGGCCTCCGGCACGGCCACGCCCAGGGCGGACGCCGCGTCCGCCGCCGTGGCGACCTGCACCTTGCCGGCACCCACCCGCAGGGCCGCCTCGGCCGCCAGGACGACGGCCCCGGGGGTCTGGCGGGAGCCCCCGACGATGAGCACGGTGCCCCGGTCCGTCTTGTCCCCGTCGGGCGCCGGCAGCGGCCAGTCGCGCAGCACGTCGACGTCGACGGGGCGTGGCGTCTCACGAGGCATGGCTCTGGCCGCCGTCGGGCGGTGCGGCCTCGTGGGTCTCCTCGGCCTCCGAGGCCGCGAGGTGGGCGGTGTCGGCGAACGAGACGAGCTCGAACCGCCCGTCGTCCCCGCGCCGGTAGCGCGTGAGCGAGCAGTTCCCGAGGGGCTCGTTGCGGTCCAGCTCGAGCAGGCGCTGCTCGTCCAGACCTTCGAGCACGAGGCGGAAGCTCATGATGACGGCCTGGTGCGTGAAGACCCACACCCGCCGGCCGGCGCGCATCGAGGCCAGGTCGACGAGGACGTGACGCACTCTCAGGGCGACGTCCGTCCAGCTCTCCCCGCCCGGAGGGCGGTAGTAGAACTTGCCGAGGCGGGCACGACGCTCGGCCTCCTCGGGGTACGTCTCGCGGATGCCGGCGCCGGTGAGTCCGTCGAAGACACCGAGGTCCCGCTCCCGCAGGCGCTCGTCGAGGCGCGCGTCGAGCCCGAGCGGTCGGGTCACGAGCCGAGCCGTCTGCGCGGCGCGCGCGTACGGGGAGCTGAGGACGACCTCCGGCCGCTCGTCCTCGTCCCAGCCGGCGACCGTCCGGGCCAGGACCGCGGCCTGCTGCTCCCCCCGCTCGGACAGGGGCGTGTCGGGGTCGCGCGTCTCGAGCTCCAGGCGGCCGGCGCCCCGTCGGCGTGCCTCGGCATCGGCCACGTTGCCCACGCTCTCGCCGTGGCGCACGAGCACGAGCTCCTCGACGTGCGCCGGCGTCGACTCGCTGCTGGGTTCGATGGACACGGGCCCTCCTGGCGATCTCGTCCGATGCGACGCAGATACCCGCGCTCCGTCCCGCGCGAACACGACCGCCGCCTGCCGGCGCATGCCCGCGGATCCCGGCGCATCCCGGCGCCCCGGCGCCCCGGCGCCTCCACGCGGCATCGGCCCCCGCCCGGCCCGGGCGTATCGTCGCAGGGAGGCATCGCGCACCAGGACCGCCACCAGGCAGGAGCGCTTCCATGACGCAGATCTCCATCATCGGAACAGGGAACATGGGGCAGGCGATCGCGTCGGTCGCCGAACGGGGCGAGCACACCGTGCAGCTCGTCGGACGACAGGACGACCTCGACGGGCGCGCCGAGGTCGTGGTCCTGGCGGTGCCCTACCCGGCCGTCTCGGAGGTCCTCGCCGCTCGCGGGGCCGACCTCGCGGGCAGGATCGTCGTGGACATCACCAACCCGCTCGACGTCGAGACGTTCGACTCGCTCACCGTCCCTCCGGACGCGTCGGCCACCGCCGAGATCGCCGCCGCGCTGCCGGACTCGCGCGTGGTCAAGGCGTTCAACACCACCTTCGCCGGCACGCTCGTCGCGGGTCGGCTCGGGGACCTGCCCACGACGGTCCTCATCGCCGGCGACGACGCCGAGGCCAAGGCCGTCGTGGCCGACATCGTCTCGTCCGGTGGGCTCGCCGCCATCGATGCGGGCTCGCTGCGCCGAGCGCGGGAGCTCGAGGCGCTCGGCTTCCTCCAGATCACCCTCGCCGCCGGCGAGAAGGTGCCCTGGACCGGCGGCTTCGCCGTCGTCACGTAGCAGCGCTCCCGCGCGCCCTCCACGGCCCGACCTAGGATGGCGACCGTGGAGAGCGCCGTGACGTGGACCGCGGGGCAGCCGTACCGGCCGTCCGGCGCCGTCGACCACGTCTTCCGGCAGCTGCGCGAGGCCATCGAGGACGGCACCTTCCCGGTCGGCAGCCGCCTCGAGGCAGAGGGCACGCTCGCCACCCGGTTCGCGGTGAGCCGCCCGGTCGTCCGCGAGGCGCTCAAGGCGTGCGCGGTGCTCGGCCTGACCGAGACGCGTGTCGGCCGCGGCACCTTCGTCGTCTCGCGCGCCCCGTCGGCGGAGGCGCCCCTGGGCCGGTACTCCGCCCGCGAGCTGCAGGAGGCCCGGCCACACGTCGAGGTGCCCGCGGCCGCGCTCGCCGCGACCCGCCGCACCGACGAGGAGCTGGCGCGCCTGACCGAGCTCGTCGACCGGATGGCCGACGAACGTGACTTCGCGCGGTGGGTGGACCTCGACGCCGCGTTCCACCAGGTGGTGGCCAAGGCGAGCCGCAACCGGGTCTTCGCGTCCGTCGTGACCGAGATCCGGGACGCCATGGCGAGCCAGTCGGGCATGTTGAACTCCCTCGAGGGCCGCCGCGAGGAGTCGGACGCCGAGCACCGCCGCATCGTCTCGGCCATCGCAGCGGGCTCGTCCGAGCGAGCGGCGACGGCGATGCGCGAGCACCTCTCGTCGGTCGAGGACGCCGTGGCGCGGTTCTTCGCCGACGACCCGCGCGACGCCTGAACACGCGCCTCACGGCAGAAAGGTCCACCGGAAGCCTTGACCGGCGACGGTCGCCTTCCCTATCGTCTCCGCGTGGCCAACCTGTCTTACAGCCTGACAGCCTTACAGATGTCGCGCGACGACGCGCCGGCGTCGGCGTCGATGCCCGCCCACGTCCCCGTGGCGGTGCTGCGGCGGGGGGCGCTGGTCGAGTCGGTGCACCACGGCTCGGCGGCCGTGACGCGCGCCGACGGGAGCACGGTCCTCCTCGCCGGCGACGGGACCTGCCCCGTCTACCCGCGTTCCGCGCTCAAGCCCCTGCAGGCGGTCGCCGCACTGCGGCTGGGTGTGCAGGCGGACGCCGAGCTGCTCGCCGTCGCCTCGGCGAGCCACTCCGGCGGGCCAGAGCACGTGGCGGCCGTGAGCCGCCTCCTCGCCGACCACGGTCTCGGCGAGGGCGACCTCGCCAACCGTCCCGACCTGCCGTACGGCACCCCGGAGCGCGAGGCCCTGCTCGCGGCCGGCGGCCGACGCAGCCGGCTCGTGCAGAACTGCTCGGGCAACCACGCCCTCGTGCTCGCCGCGTGCGTCGTCGCCGGGTGGCCGACGGGCACCTACCTCGACCCGCGCCACCCCGTCCAGGTGGCCATCCGCGACACGCTTGACGAGCTCGGCGCGGAGCGGACGGGTCCGGTGGCGACCGACGGCTGCGGCATGCCCGTGGTGGGCATGACCCTTCCGGCCGTCGCCCGGGCGTACGGCCGGCTCGCTGCGGCCGACGCCGCGAGCGCCGAGGGACGCGTCGCGTCCGCCATGCGCGCCCACCCCCACCTCGTCGGGGGCAGCGCACGCGACGTCACCGACGCGATGGTGGTCGCGCCGGGACTCGTCGCCAAGGACGGGGCCGAGGGCGTGCAGCCTGTCTCTTATACACATCTGACGCTGCCGACGACGGA
>NZ_JBPGXG010000111.1:0-15817 GCF_056755255.1 Monashia sp. HAY1-5C
CCCCCCCCCCCCCCCCCCCCCCCCCCCCCCCCCCCCCCCCCCCCCTTTTTTCCGTCGTCGGCAGCGTCAGATGTGTATAAGAGACAGGTTCAGAGGCGCGCGAAACGCCCGGCCGCCGAGGGTCAGGAGAGGACGATGCTGCGGGTGAGGTTCCGCGGTGCGTCGGGGTCGAGGCCGGCGGCGTCGGCCTTGGCCAGGCACAGGCGGTGCAGGCGGACGAGGTCGGCGAGGGCGTCGACGTCGCGGTGCTCGAAGTGGGCCCCCGTGCCGCGGACCTCCTCGGCCAGGCCGGCGGGCACGTCACCGAAGGCCCACACGGCGCGCCCGGGGGCGGCGATGCTGACCGGACCGTGGCGGTACTCCATGGCCGGGTAGGACTCGGACCAGAACTGGGCCGACTCGCGCAGCTTGAGGGCAGCCTCGTTGGCGATCCCGTTGGTCCAGCCACGGCCGAGGAAGGTCACCTGCTCGGTGAGCGCGAGGGCGCCCACGGCGTCGGCGGCGTCCTCGGCGAGCACGGCACGGGCTTGGGCGATGGCCTCGCCGAGGTTCTCCCCCAGCGAGGCGCGCAACAGGGCGAGGGTCGTCGTCGCGAACCGCGTCTGCACGACCGACTGCTCGTCGACGTCGTCGAGCAGGATCGTCGCCTCGGAGCGGTCGGCCACCGGCGTCTCGGGGGTCGCCACGATCGACACGTGCGGCGTGCCCTCGGCGCGCAGCGCCTCGATCACCTCCACGACCTCCGTCGTCGTGCCGGAGCGGCTGATGATGACGACGCGGTCGTAGCCGCGGGACAGGCGGTGCTCGGAGGCCGCGTACGCGTCGGTCGGGCCCTGGCCCAGCTCCTCGCGGCGGGCGGCGAAGGCCTGGCCCATGAACCACGACGTGCCGCAGCCGATGGTGGCGACGCGTTCGCCGGGCTGCGGCAGGTGGTGGGCCACCGCGTCGAGGCGGGAGACGACGCGGGCCCAGTCATCGGGCTGGGTGGCGATCTCGCGGGCGAGGTGCGTGGTCTGCGGCATGGGCGCTCCGTCGGTCGGGCGAGCCGCGCACCGAGCACGCGGCCACATCTGATTGTGTCTGCTCGAAACGAAGCGTAATCGCGCAAAGATGGTCATGTCCATTGCACGTTCTGCGCGGTATCGTCAGCGCGTGACCGAAGAGAACGACCTCGCCCGCAACCGTGCCAGCCGTTGGTCGATCATGCTCGACCGTCTTGCCACGGCCGGTCGCCTGGGCGTCGGCGAGGCCGCCGAGCTGCTCGGGGTCAGCGAGGCGACGATCCGCCGCGACTTCTCCGAGCTGGCCAAGCGCCAGCTCGTCGCGCGCAACCACGGCGGCGTCGTCGCGACGAGCGTCGCCTACGAGCTGCCGTACCGCTACCGGAGCACCCGCGCCGACGACGACCGCGCCCGCGTCGCCGAGGCCGCGGCCGCGCTCGTCGGGGCCGGCCAGGTCGTCGGCCTCAACGGTGGTACGACGACGACGGCCACCGCCCGGGCGATCACGGCCCGCGACGACCTCGTCGACGCCGACGGTGAGGTCACCATCGTGACCAACGCGCTCAACATCGCGTCCGAGGCGGTGCTGCGCCCGCACGTGCAGTGCGTCTCGCTCGGCGGCGTCGCGCGTCCGGAGTCCTACGAGGTGACCGGACCGCTCGCCCAGCTCGTCCTCGGCCAGCTGTGGCTCGACGTCGCCATCGTCGGGGTCAACGGCCTGTCCGCGCGCGAGGGCGCGACGTGCCGGCACGAGGAGGAGGCAGCGATCGTGCGCGCGATGATCGAGCGCAGCAAGCGCGTCATCTGCGTCGCCACGGGCGACAAGCTCGGGGTGCGCACCTTCGCCTCGATCTGTCCTGCCGAGCGCATCGACCACCTCGTCACTACCGTGGGCGCTGACCGGGCGGAGGTCGACGCACTCCGCGAGGCGGGCGTCGACGTCCACGAGGTCTAGGCGCAGGCATCTCCCTGGGATGCTCGATTGTGATCGAATGATTGCGCATGTAGTCAGTTTCGCTCTTGCCAACTGCACACTTGCGCGCCTAAATTGTTCGACACCTCGAGGAGAGGGTGGCCGGGTGGTCCGACATCGGACCCCGTGACCCGGCCCGGACCAAGGAGAGACATGAGCTCGACGAAGAAGACTGTGGTCGTCGCGGGTCTGGCCATCGCAGGCCTCGCCCTCGGCGCGTGCGGCGGGGGCACCGGCGCCGGCTCGGCCGGCGGCGGCACCGGGGGCAGTGGCGGTGGGCAGGAGACCAAGACGATCAAGCTCGTCGCGGCGGAGTACTCCAAGGACCACACGAAGGCCTTCTGGGACGCCTTCGCCAAGACGTACAAGGAGAAGACGGGCTACACGCTCGAGGTCCAGGTCGTCAGCTGGGACAACATCGACCAGCAGTCCTCGACGATGATCCAGAACAACCAGGCCCCCGACATCCTCAACCTCAACGCGTACGCCAGCTACGCCAAGGACGGCCTGCTCTACAGCTCCGACGAGGTCCTGCCGCCCGCCACCAAGAGCGACATCCTCGACACGTTCGTCAAGTACGGCACGTACGACGGCAAGTTCTACGGCTTCCCCGACCTCAGCAGCGCCCGCGCGTTCTTCTACAACAAGACGCTCTTCAAGCAGGCCGGCATCAACGAGCCGCCGAAGACGTGGGACGAGCTCGAGGCCGACGCCAAGAAGATCGCCGCCACCGGCAACGTCGGGTACGCGCTGCCGCTCGGTCCCGAGGAGGCCCAGGGCGAGTTCTCGATGTGGCTGTTCAACAACGGCGGGGACTGGAAGACCGACGGCAAGTGGACGATCAACTCGGACAAGAACGTCCAGACGCTGACGTTCCTCAAGAAGCTCGCCGACGAGAAGGTCACCCAGAACAACCCGGCCCGCACCAACCGCGCCGACGCGTTCGACCTCTTCAAGTCCGGCAAGGCCGGCATGGTCATCGGCTTCAGCCCGCTCGCGGCCGACCTCGACAAGGACGCCAAGGTCGACTACGGCGTGGCGCCGTTCCCGACCAACGACGGCTCGGAGAGCAAGACCTTCGGCGTCACGGACTACCTCATGGCGTTCAAGAAGCCGGGCAACCAGAACGCCGTCAAGGCCTTCTACGAGCTGTACTACCAGCCCGACCAGGTCAACACCTTCATCAAGGCCGAGGGATTCCTGCCCGTCACGAAGAGCGGCGTGCAGCAGTTCTCCGGTGACGAGAAGCTCAAGGTCTACCTCGACACCCTGCCCAACGCCCGCCTGACGCCGACCGACGACCCGACGTGGGACAAGGTCAAGCTCGCCGTCCAGCAGAACCTCGGCAAGGCGATGAGCGGCGACCCGAAGGCCGTCCTCGACGACCTGCAGAAGACCGCCGAAAACGGCGGCTGAGGGGCGCGCCTCGCATGAGCTCCCCCACCACGTCGACGCCGGACCCTGCCCTGTCGGCGGGGTCCGGCGCCGGCTCCCCCTCCGCGCCGGCCGCGTCCGGGGGTGCGGACGCGGCCCGCCGCCGGCGTCGTCCCCGCGCCGGCCGCATCGGCCAGGTCCACCCCCTCGTCGCGCTGCTCTGGCTGCTGCCGGCGCTCGTGCTCATCCTCGGCGTCGTGCTCTACCCGGCGATCAAGCTCTTCCAGGCCTCGCAGGGCGAGTACTCGATCACCGGCCTGCGCAAGGGCGACGCCGGGTGGAACAACTACGCGAAGGTGCTCCAGCACGCCGACCTCGGCACGGTGCTGACCAACACCGTCATCTGGGTCGTGTCGGTCGTCGCGGTGACCATCGTGCTGAGCCTGGCCCTCGCGCAGTTCCTCGTGAAGCAGTTCCCGGGCCGGCGCTTCGTGCGCTGGGCGATCATCATCCCGTGGGCGGCCTCGCTCATCATCACGAGCCAGCTGTTCGTCCTGCTCTACGACTACAACTACGGGATCATCAACCACGTCCTGCTCTCGCTGCACCTCATCGGGCAGCCGATCGACTTCCTCGGCGACGACAGCTGGACGATGTTCTCGATGGTCGTCGTCGGCGTCTTCGTGTCGATGCCGTTCACGATCTTCGTCTTCATCGCCGGGCTCGGCGCGGTGCCCGACGACGTGCTCGAGGCGGCGACGGTCGACGGGGCCAGCCCGTGGCAGCGGTACTGGAACATCACCCTGCCGCTGCTGCGCCCGGCGCTGATGATCGCGACGGTGCTCAACGTCATCTACGTGTTCAACAGCTTCCCCATCATCTACACGCTCAACGACCGCAACCCGGGCTACCTCCACGACACGACGATCACGTTCATGTACAAGCTGGCCTTCAAGAGCCAGGAGAAGGACGTGGGCATGTCGGCCGCGGCGGGCATCTTCAACGTCCTGCTCATCCTCGTCGTCGTGGCCGTGTACCTGAAGATCATCAACTGGCGAGAGGAGACGAGCCGATGACGGCCACCACCGTGCCCACGGCTCCTGTCGCGGGAACCCCGGCGTCGCAAGGCGGTTCGCAGCCCACCCCGCGGGATCCCAAGCGCCGCAAGCGCGCCGGCATGGCGGTCGGGGGCGCGCTCGTCGCCCTCGTCTTCCTCGCGCCGTACCTCGTCATGGTGCTGGACTCGCTGCGCACGAGCACCGACGTCAAGAGCACGCCGCCGTCGTTCCTGCCCCGGGTGTGGCAGTGGGACACCTACGCCCAGGTGCTCGGCGACGACCGGTTCCTCAACTGGCTCAAGACCTCGCTCATCGTCGCGAGCGGCTCGACGGTCATCGTCATCCTCGTGGCGATCCCGGCGGCGTTCATGACGGCCCGGCACCGGTTCCCCGGCCGTGGGGCGTTCCTGCTGCTCGTCCTCGTGACGCAGATGTTCGCGCCCACCTCGCTCGTCGTCGGCCTCTACCGGCAGTTCTTCGAGCTCAACATGATCAACACGTACGGGGCGCTCATCATCACGAACGCCGCGTTCAACCTCGCCTTCGCGATCTGGATCCTGCACGGCTTCTTCGCCTCGATCCCGCTCGAGGTCGAGGAGGCCGCCGCGCTCGACGGCGCGAACCGGTGGGCGGTGCTGCGCCGCGTCATGCTGCCGCTGACGCTGCCCGGGCTCGTCACGGCGACGATCTTCACGTTCATCGCCGCGTGGAACGAGTACGTCGTCGCGCTGACCCTGATGATCGACGACGACCGCAAGCCGCTGACGGTCGGTATGCGGGCCTACATCACGGGCTACGAGCAGCACTGGGACCAGCTGTTCGCCGCGTCGGTCATCGCCGTGGTGCCCGTCGTCATCCTCTTCGCGGTCATCGAGAAGCACCTCGTCGGCGGCCTCACCGCGGGCAGCGTCAAGTAGCCGACACGTCGTCGAACGGACGTCGTCGGCCCGGTCCCGCTCAGATCCACCCGGGCGGGACCGGCACGACGACGCCGACGACGTCGGGAAGGCTCCCGACGCGTCCGAGGTCGACGAGGGGGCCCTGCGACGCCCGGGCCGCGATCTCGCGGCACTCGACCGGCGTGCACCACGCCGGGAGGCGGCCGTCCTGGGCTTGGCGCACCGCCATCCGCAGCGTGCCGGCCATGATCGCGCCCGCGCGGGTCGAGTGCTGCGACGGGTCCTGGTAGACGACGACCGTCGGGCGCGTGCCGTCGGCCCGGCCGCGGGTCGCGGTGTCGGCGATGGCGGCGTACTGCGCGCGGGTGGCCTGGTGCTCGCCGACGTCGGTGCGCCACGCCTGCACCCCGCCCACGGCGAGGACGGCGAGCGCCGCGGTGGCGACGCGGTCGACGGGCAACCAGCGTCCCCGGGGCAGCCCGACGTGGAGGACCCGCCGACCGTCGAGCAGCAGGGCCACGGGCAGCAGCGCGACGAGCCACGTCCACAGCTGGCCCCGGGCCTCGGTGACGATGCCGGTCAGGAGCGTCTGGGCGGCGTCCATCGTCGCGACGACGGCCAGCCCGACGAGCAGACGCGCCAGCCGTGGCCGGACGGCCGGGTCGCGCCAGCCGAGCACGACGGCGACGGTGCCGGCGGCGGCGGCCCACCAGTGCGGCGCCCAGAGCGCGACGGTCGCCTCCGCCCAGCGCGACGCGTTGACGTGGAGCGCCTGCAGCGAGGTGAGCGGGTCGGGGTGGCGCCACGCGGCGACCTGGAGCCCGAAGTGGCCGAACGCGAACCAGTTGAGCGTGTACACGACCCCCACCGCGAGGGCGAAGGCCGCGACCCAGCCGGCGAGGAGCGCGAGGACGCCGCGCCACGGCGCTTGGCGCAGCAGCACGACGGCCAGCAGGAGGAGCACGGCCCCGACCGGTGGGTACGACAGCACGGCCGCGACCTCCACGAGGAGCAGCCACGCGCCGAGCCCGACGCGAGAGCGGGCCGCCCACGGCAGCGTCCAGGCACCGGCCGCCGCGACGAGGACGGACGGCGTCAGCGTGCCCGGCCAGTAGAGCAGCTGCGTCCAGACGGCCGAGGCGAAGACGGCCAGCCCGAGGAGAGCGTCGACGACGGGCGTGGGCCGGATGCCCGCCCGGTGCAGGATGCGCCAGAGGCCGGCGACGAGGACCGCGTAGCCGGCGACGTAGGTGAGCGACGCCGTGGTGGGCGTGCCGTACTCGCCGACGAGGTGCCACCAGACGGTGTTGAGCCAGCGCCCCTCGGTGAGCTCATGGGCCGAGGCCGAGGGGACGCCCGTCGTGCCGGCGGGGACGAGGAAGGGCCAGTCGTCCTTGCGGATGAACGGGGTGACCGCCTGGCTGAGGCCCTCGGTCAGGACGAGCGCGACGCTGACGACCGCGGGCACGAGGAGGGCGCGGGGGATGCGCCGGCCCCCACGGACGGCGGTCGGGGGACTCGCGAGGGCTGCGTCGGCTCCCGGCGCTGCAGGGACCTCCGGGACCTCCGGGACCTCCGGGACCTCCGGGACCTCCGGGACGTCAGGGACTTCGGGGGCTGCGGCGGCCGCGGGGGCTTCGGGTGTCGCGTCCGGGGCAAAGGTCTGGGAGGTCATCGTCGGGTACGTCCGTCGGGGGCAGTGGGGCGCGGGCGGTCGCGCCCGTGACCTCTCGACGATAGGCGCGGACGGTGGCCACGGACGGGGTCTCCGGCGAACCCGCAGGGACTTCGCAGCAGCCTCCCCGCGGACGCCGTCACCCCGTGAGTCGTCTGTGGCGTCGCTGACGAGCGGCTGTGGGCGCGCTGGGTGCCCTTCTGCGACAAAGGGGGTGAATCGCCTTGCGACCGTAGTCGCTTCCTCCGGACCGTCGGTGCTTCACAGCCAGCCGGGCGGCGTCGGCACGACGACACCGACGACGTCGGTGGGCTGCCCGAAGTCGTCGACGAGGCGGACGACCGACCCGGGCGGGTACCCGACGAGGTCGGCACACTCAGGGCCACTGCACCACCGTGGCAGGAGGCCGCCCTGGTCCTGGCGCACCGCCATGAACATGGTGCTGGCCATGAGCCGCCCGTCGCGCGAGTCCTTGACGTCCGGGTCCTGGTAGACGACCACCGTCGGCGCCACGGCCCCGGGCTCGTGGTGGGTGGCCCGCTCGGCGATGGCGGCGTACTGCTGGCGCGTCGCCTGGTGCGCGCCGATGTCCCCGCGCCACGCGAGCACGCCGGCGACGGCGAGGAACGCGAGCAGGACGGTCGCGACGAGCTCGAGGGGCCGGACACGTGGGACACGTCGGACGCGTCGGTCCGGTCTGTCGTCTCGGGCTCGGTCGTCGTGCCGTCGGTCCCGTCCGGTGAGCAGAAGGGTGACGGGCAGCACCGCGACCAGCCACGTCCACAGCTGGCCGCGCGCCTCGGTGACGGTGCCCGTCACGAGCGTCTGTGCGGCGTCGATGCCCGAGGCGACCGCGAAGGGGATGAGGAGGCGCTGCAGGCGCGGCCGGATCCGGGCGTCGCGCCAGCCGACGACGCCGGCGACGAGGCCCACGAGCGCGACCCACCACTGGGCGGACCAGAGCGCACCGGCGGCGTCCAGCCAGCGTCGCGTGTTCTCGCCGAAGGCGTCGAGGGAGGTCAGCGGGTTGGGCTTTCGCCAGGCGGCGAGCTCGAGGCCGAAGTGCTGGTTGACGACCCAGTTGAGCGTGTACGCGACGGCGATGCCCAGGGCGAACGACCCCACCCATGCACCGGCCACCGCGAGGACGCGGCGCCAGGCCGCGGCGCGCAGGAGCACGACGGCGAGGACGAGGAGGACGACGCCGATCGGCGGGTAGGTGAGGACGGCCGCGACCTCGCTCAGGACGAGCCAGAGCCCGAGGCGGAGGCGGGAGGTCGCTGCCCCGGGCAGCAGCCAGACCGACGCGGCGCCGATGATGACCGACGGTGTCAGTGCCCCCGGCCAGTAGAGCAGCTGCACCCAGACGACCGAGGCGAACAGGGCGAGGCCGAGGAGCACGTCGACCACGGGGCGGGGCCGCACGCCGGAGAGGTGGAGCACCCGCCAGGCGCCCGCGACGAAGAGGGCGTACCCGACGGCGTAGGTGAGCGCCGCGGTCGTGGGCGTGCCGTGCTGGCCGACGAGCCACCACCACCCGGTGTTGAGCCAGCGGCCCTCGCTGATGTTGTAGTAGGACGGCGGGACGGCACCGGGCGAGTGGTCCGGCAGCAGGAAGGTCCAGTCGTCCTGGCGGATGAACGGGGTGACCGCCTGGGCCACACCCCGCGTGAGCAGGAACGCGACGGCGATCGTCACCGGGACGAGGGCGCGACGCCTCGGTGGCCGGCTCAGGACGCGCCCCCGCCTGACGGCGGGGGCGAGGGTCTGCGTCGTCATGGTCGGGCCGCTCCCGGGAGTCCGGTTGCCACGGGGGTCGGTCCCGTGACCTGCCACCTCACGTACCCAGAGTCCGCCGGAACCACCTGCTTGCGCCCACGAGGACCGGTTCAGGCCGCCCGGCAGGAGGCGCAGCAAGCGGACCTGACGAGCGGACGGAGGCGTGGTGTCCTGGCGCTGCTGGGCGCGCTCGTGCCGTGGACGCTCACAGCCACGCGGGTGGCGTCGGCACGACGACGCCGACGACGCCGACGACGGCGGGCGCACCGTCGGACCCCGGGAGGGGGACGACCGACCCGGGTGGCTGCGTGGCGAGCCGCGTGCACTCGTCGCCGCGGCACGGCCGGGGCATGATCCCCTGCTCGACGCGCAGCGCCATCGTGAAGGTGCTGAGGGTGAGCCGGCCGTTGCGGGAGTCGGCGACGACCGGGTCCTGGTAGAGCACGACCGTCGCCGGGCCCTCCTGCTCCTGCTCGGCGGTCTGTTCGGCGGCCTGTTCGGCGACGGCCGAGAAGGTCATCCGGGTGGCCTGGTGCTCACCGATGTCGGCGCGCCAGGCGAGCACGCCGCAGACGGCGAGGATGGCGAGCAACAGGGTCGCGACGTGGTCGGTGAGCCGGCCGGCGGCGGCCGTGGTGCCAGTGATGGCAGGGGTGGCAGCGGCATGTGTCGCCGGCCGAGGCGTGACGAGCAGGAGAGCGACAGGCAGCACCCCGAACAGCCACGTCCACAGCTGGCCGCGCCCCTCCGTGACGACGCCGGTGCCGATCGTCTGCGCGGCGTCGATGCCGACCGCGACGGCGAAGGCGACGAGCAGGCGCTGGAGGCGTCTGCGCACGGCAACCTCGCGCCAGCCGACGGCGATGGCGGCGAGGCCGACGAGGGCGACCCACCACTGGGCGGACCAGAGCAGCCCGAGCGTCCCGATCCAGCGACCGGTGTTGTCGAGGAGGGCATCGACGGAGGTGAGCGGGTTCTCGTGGCGCCATGCGGCCAGACGCAGGCCGAAGTGCTGGTTGACCACCCAGTTGAGCGTGTAGGTGGTGAGGACGCCAACACCGAACGACGCGATCCACGCCCCGACGACGCCGAGCACTCGGCCCCACGGGGCGTCGCGCTGGACGAGGACGGCGAACACGAGCAGCAGGACGCCGATCGGCGGGTAGGTGAGGACGGCGGCGATGCCGCTGAGCAGGAGCCAGAGGCCGAGCCGGCGGCGTGAGCGGGCGGCCCACGGCAGCAGCCACAACCCGCCGGCCCCGACGATGATCGAGGGCGTCAGGGCGCCCGGCCAGTAGAGCAGCTGCACCCAGACGCTCGACGCGAACAGGGCGAGGCCGAGCAGCGCGTCGACGGCGAGGCCGGGGCGGACTCCGATGAGGTGCAGCAGCCGCCACATGCCGGCGACGACGACCGCGTAGCCGATGGCATAGGTGAGCGCTGCGGTCGTGGGGGTGCCATGCTGGCCGACGAGCCACCACCACGCGGTGTTGAGCCAGCGACCCTCGCTGATGTTGTAGTACGACGGCGGGACGACGTCCGTGGTGTTGTCGGGGAGCAGGAACGTCCAGTCGTCCTGGCGGATGAACGGCGTGACCGCCTGCGCGATGCCCCGGGTCAGCAGGAACGCGACCGCCACGGTCACCGGCACGAGGACGCGACGACGCGAGGCGGTGGTGCGGATGCGGGACGGCCAGCCGGTGTCGGTCGGAGCGATGGTCTGCGTCGTCATCCTGTCGGCCCGCCCATGCACGCGAGGATCCCACGAACCGCGACGGGACACCGCCGTGGCGCCGCCACCCGGGACACGGAGGGTGGTGCGTCCAGCGGGCGTCTTCCGTCCGGAACCGGTGCGACGATGCGGACATGGGCACGGCGGAGGCGAGGGTGACGTGGGGGCAGGCGCTGGGCTGGCGGCTGGAGCGGCACCTGCTGGACCCGGTCGGACCCGCGTCGGCGGCTGACGTCGTGCGCCGGCTCGGCGCGGTGCTGTCGATGGACGAGGCGCTCGCCGACGTCGCCGTCGGCACCCGCAGCACCAGGGCGCGTCCGGGCGACCTGGCGAAGGCCGTGGCGGAGGGGTCGGTGATCAAGGCGTTCGCGTTCCGCGGGTCGATGCACTACCTCTCGCCCGAGGAGGGCGGCATCTACCTCGCGCTCCGGTCGGCCGGGCGGCAGTGGGAGCTGCCGAGCTGGGTGGAGTACTACCGGCTCGAGCCGTCGGACTGGCCGGCCTTCCGGGCGGCGGTGCGGGAGGCGCTGAGCGACGGCCCGCTGACCATCGCCGAGCTCGGGGCGGCGCTGACCCGACGCCCCGCGTACCGGCACCTGAAGGAGGTCTTCGACGAGGGTGCCGGCACGCTGCTCAAGCCGCTGACCTGGCAGGGTGACATGTGCTTCGGTCCACCCCGCGACGGGCAGCACACCTTCCAGCGCCTCGACACCAACCCCCGGTGGACAGGCCTGCCCGACCTCGACGACGCGGGCCCACGGGCGGTCATCGCGTACCTGCAGACGTACGGCCCGGCAACCCTCGACCAGGTGCACTACTGGCTCGGCAACGGCCTGAGTGCGGGCCGCAGGCGGCTTGACCGGTGGATCGCAGGTCTCGGCGACCGGCTGGTCCCCGTCGACGTCGAGGGCACGACCGCGTACGTCGTGCGCGAGGACCTCGGCTCGTTGGCAGCCTCGCGGCCTTCGGAGGCGGTGCGGTTCCTGCCGGGCCATGACCAGTGGGTGATGGGTCCCGGCACCGGGGATGTCCGGGTCACGCCGCCGCCTCTCCGGGACGCCATGACGCGCAAGGCGAACTCCGTGGTCGTCGGTGGTGTCGTGAGCGGGACGTGGCGCCGGAAGGGCGACGCGCTCGTCGTGACCTGGCCGGGCGAGCGGCGGCCGTCCCGGGCGAGGCTCGAGCAGGGGGCCGCCCGGCTTGCCCGCGTCCTCGGCACGGACCTGGAGGTGAGCGTCGTCGCGTCGCCCGCTCCCGACGCGCCCGTCCCGCGCGGGCGGATGCGGTGACGGCCGGGCCCGTCGGACCGTGGGTTGCAGGTTGCCGGGGGTCCGCGCATCGTGGAGGACACACCGTTGCCCAGCCCAGGAGACGACCGATGAGCGCCACCCCGAACGACCCCGACGTCGAGCAGACCGAGCGCGAGGAGGCTCCGGAGCAGGAGGCCGCCGGCGTCGAGATCGGTCGCACCGAGGGTGAAGGCAGCACCTTCGAGCCGGAGGAGGACCCGGAGGGCCACGCGAGCTCGTCGCCGTGAAGCCTGACCTTCCCCTCGCTCGCGCCTAGACTGCGAGTCGGGGATCGCGGCGATTGTCGTTGGAGGCGCCATGCCCGCCGAGCGTGCCGACCAGGTGGCCACCTTCTGTCCGATGTGCGTCTCACGCTGCGGCGCGACGGCCACCGTCGTCGACGGTCGGCTCACCGCGATCGGGCCCGACCCGGCTCATCCCACCGGTCGGGCGGTCTGCGTGAAGGGCAAGGCCGCGCCCCACATCCTCGAGCATCCCGACCGGCTGCTCCATCCGCTTCGTCGGACCCGTCCCAAGGGAGCGACGGACCCGGGGTGGGAGCAGATCAGCTGGGACGAGGCGCTGGGAGCGATCGCCGACAGGCTGGGGACGATCGCCGCGGAGAGCGGCCCGGAGGCGGTGGTGTTCGGGTCGGCCTCGCCGTCCACGTCGGCCCTCAGCGACTCGGTGGACTGGGTCACGCGGCTGCGCCGGGCCTTCGGCACCCCGAACTTCGTCTGCTCGATGGAACTGTGCGGCTGGGGCCGGTTCCTGGCATCGACCTACACCTTCGGCGCACCGGTCCCCGGGGCGTTCATGCCCGACCTCGACGACGCCGGCTGCATCCTCTTCTGGGGCTACAACCCGTCGGTCTCCCGCCTCGTGCACGCCACGGCGACCGTCGACGCGGTGAACCGTGGCGCCCGGCTCGTCGTCGTGGACCCGCGGCGCACGGGGCTCGCCAGCAAGGCGGAGCACTGGCTCCAGGTCCGGCCGGGCACCGATGCGGCGCTCGCGATCGGGTTGACCCATGTCATGCTCGAGCAGGGCTGGTACGACGAGGAGTTCGTGCGTCAGTGGACCAACGCTCCGCTGCTGGTCCGCCTCGACACCGGTCGGCTGCTCGTCGCCGACGAGCTGGCCCGTCCGACCGGCGGGGCCGGGTTCGTGGCCTGGGACCGCTCGGGCTCCGGACCCGTCGTCTACGACCCGACCTTGCGGGCGTACGGGACCGAGGTGTCACGGCTCGCCCTGGCAGGCACCGTCGAGGTCGACACGGTCGACGGGCCGGTCCCCTGCCGTCCGGTTCTCGAGCACCTGCGCGTGCACTGTGAGGCGATGACGCCGGAGGCGACCGAGGCGGTGACCGGTGTGTCCGCCGATGCCGTCGTGGCCACCGCCCGCACGTTGTGGAGCTCGCGCCCCGTGGCGTTCTACAGCTGGAGCGGCGTCGAGCAGCACGCCAACACCACGCAGATGATCCGCGGCATCAACGTCCTCTACGCGCTGACCGGGTGCCTCGACGCCCCCGGTGGCAACGTGCTGTTCACGCCGGTGCCGACCAACCCCGTCGACGGGCCCGAGCTGCTCGGCACGGAGCAGCGTGCCCGGGCCATCGGGCTGGACCACCGGCCGCTCGGCCCCGCGCGGTTCGAGTTCGTCACCGGCGAGGACTTCTACACCGCAGCCCTGGAGCACCGGCCCTACCGGGCGAGGGCCCTGGTCAACTTCGGCGCCAACCTCGTCATGGCACACGGGGACAGCGGCCGGGTGCGGGAGGCCCTGGCATCACTGGACTTCTTCGTGCACGCCGACCTCTTCCCCGGCCCCACCGCCGACCTGGCCGACATCGTCCTGCCGGTGGCCAGCCCCTTCGAGTCCGAGGCGCTGCGGGTCGGTTTCGAGGTCAGCCAGCGCGCTCAGTCGCACGTCCAGCTGCGGCGCCCCGTCGTCGCACCACGGGGCGAGGCGCGGTCGGACCTGCAGATCGTCTTCGCCCTCGCCGACCGCCTCGGCCTGGGTGAGCACTTCTGGGGCGGCGACCTCGAGGCAGCCTGGCGACACCAGCTCGCCCCCAGCGGCATCACGCTCGAGGCCCTGCGCGCCCAGCCCCGGGGCATCACGCTGGACCTGCCGACCGCATACCGCAAGCACGAAGCCCACGGCTTCCGGACGCCGACGGGTCTGGTGGAGCTGTACTCGCAGAGCCTGGCGCAGCACGGCCAACCGGCGCTGCCCACGTTCGTCGAACCTCCGCTCAGTCCTCGGTCCCGACCGGACCTCACGGCCACGTACCCCCTGGTCCTCACCAACGCGAAGTCCCTGCGCTACTGCGAGTCCCAGCACCGCCAGATCGCCGAGCTGCGTCGGGCCGCTCCCGACCCGCAGGTCGAGGTGCACCCCGACACCGCCGCGGCCCGCGGCATCGAGGCCGGCGACTGGGTGCGCATCACCACGCCGAACGGGACGGTCACGGCCCGAGCCAGGCTCAACGCCGGCCTCGACCCCGGAGTGGTGTGCGCCCAGCACGGCTGGTCACAGGGGTGCGACGCCCTCGACCTGCCGCCCGTCGACCCCTTCGAGATGGGCGGCGTCAACCTCAACCTGGTCCTGCGGCAGTCGCCCAGCGACCCCGTCAGCGGCAGCTCGCCGCTGCGCGCGTCCCTCTGCGACCTCGCGCCCGCCTCGCCCCTCGAGCCTTCCTGAGACCGAACCGCCCCGACACTGCGGCGGGCGCTGCCCGCCGGCCGGTCACCCGCCGGGGCGTTGCCTCCGTCGTCTGACGAACTCCTCCACGGTGGCCACCTCGGGATGCAGGGCCCGGGTGTCCGCCGGGTCGACGTGCACCTCGTTCGTCGCCAGCCATCGCCACATCCGGGTCAGGTCAGGGCCGACGAACCGCTGGAACAGCCACACCGGCATCGGGACTCGCCGGGGGTTCCGACCGGTCACCCGACGCCAGAGCGCGCGGCACTCGGCCAGTGTTCGGATGTCCCCGGCCAGCGGGAGGTCCGCGCCGACGTAGGCGGCGGGGTCGGCGAACACCCGCGCCGCGATGGCACCCACGTCCTGCGCCGACAGCCACGGGATCGGCCGGTCCTCACCGACCAGCCGTGGCATCAGCTGCCACGCCGCCACGGGCGGGTAGAGGTCCCGGTCGGTCATCAGCTCCATGAACGCCATGGGTCGCAGCACCGTCAGCGGCAGTCCCTCGCTGCGGGCGTAGCCGGCCACCTCGAGCTTCACGTCCCACGCCGCGACGCCGGTGCCCGGCGTCCCGGGACCGGCCGAACCGTAGACGAGGTGCGACACCCCGCCGGCCAGGGCCGCGCCGACGACGTTCCTGCCCTGGGCGGCCTCGCCGTCCGCGCCGCTGATCATCGGGTTCTGCACGTTGAAGACGCCGTGGACGCCGGTGCAGGCCCCGCGGATGGCGTCGGGGTCGGACAGGTCGGCGCCGACCACGTCCACGCCGAGGCCGGCCAGCTCGCGCGCGGCAGCCGAGTCCGGTGACCGGGTGATGCCCCGCACCCGCCACCCCTCGGAGAGGAGCCGACGCGCGACGGCCCCGCCCTGCCGACCCGTTGCCCCCGTGACGACGATGACCTGCTCGTCGCGCGCCATGGTCCCTCCTCCCTGCACCGTTCGCTCCAGTGTGCCGCGGAACCGCCCGCCCGCGGGGCCCCGGAACGGCGGCCTCCGGGAGTTCCGGCCCCGGCATCCGGCGCGCATACTGGGGGCAATGACACCCTCACCTGCACACCCGCGTCCCCGTCACGCCAGCAGCCCCTTCCAGCCTGACCCGGAGCCGACGGTCGAGGAGTTCGGTCCCGACGACCGGGTCTCGCACGACTCCTACGGGTTGGGTCGGGTCGTGAGCATCGACGCCGGCGGGGCGACCGTCGTCTTCGGCAGCCGGACGATCCGGATCAAGACGCCCTTCCGCAAGATGACCAAGCTCTAGGTGTACCCGGCCATGAGGTTGGTAGCAGCGAGCCTGCTTGAATGAACGAGAACCTCCGAATGGGATGTGGCTT
>NZ_JBPGXG010000112.1:0-15598 GCF_056755255.1 Monashia sp. HAY1-5C
GGGCGCGCGGTCGAGGATGGGGCCACCCCAACGGTCGACGAGCGCCGCCTCGAGGGCCGCGCCCACGGTGTAGAGGCGCTCGTCCCGCATCGCGGGCGCGAGCACCTGGATGCCGACCGGCAGACCGTCCTCGTCGGCCAGGCCCGCGGGCACGGACATGCCGGGCACACCGGCCAGGTTGGCCGGGATCGTCGCGATGTCGTTGAGGTACATGGCCATCGGGTCCTCGAGCTTGTCGCCGAGACGGAACGCCGTCGTCGGCGCTGTGGGGCTGACGAGGACGTCGACGGTCTCGAACGCGCGAGAGAAGTCCTGCGCGATGAGGGCGCGGACCTTCTGCGCCGAGCCGTAGTAGGCGTCGTAGTAGCCCGAGCTCAGCGCGTAGGTGCCGAGGATGATCCGGCGCTTGACCTCGGGGCCGAAGCCCGCGTCGCGCGTCGCGGCCATGACCTGCTCGGCGCTCGGGTCGGCGACGCCGTCGGGGGCGACGCGCAGGCCGTAGCGCATGGCGTCGAACTTGGCCAGGTTCGAGCTCGCCTCGCTGGGGAGGATGAGGTAGTAGGCGGCGAGCGCGTAGTCGAAGTTCGGGCAGCTGACCTCCACGACCTCGGCGCCGAGCTCCTCGAGGAGCCGGACCGACTCGTCGAAGCGGGCGCGGACGCCCGGCTGGTAGCCCTCCCCGCCGAGCTCCTTGACGACGCCGACGCGCAGGCCCGTGACGTCGGCGCGCCGGGCTGCCTCGACGACGGGCGGCACGGGGGCGTCGATGGACGTGGAGTCCATCGGGTCGTGGCCGCCCATCACGGCGTGCAGCAGCGCGGTGTCGAGGACGGTGCGGCCGCACGGGCCGGCCTGGTCGAGCGAGCTCGCGAGGGCCACGAGGCCGTAGCGCGAGACGCCGCCGTAGGTCGGCTTCGTGCCGACGGTCGCCGTCACCGCGGCCGGCTGGCGGATCGAGCCGCCGGTGTCGGTGCCCGTGGCGAGGGGCGCCTGGAACGAGGCCAGGACCGAGCTGGAGCCACCACCGGAGCCGCCGGGGATGCGGTCGAGGTCCCACGGGTTGCGCGAGGGGCCGTAGGCCGAGTGCTCCGTCGAGGAGCCCATGGCGAACTCGTCCATGTTGGTCTTGCCGAGGATCGGCAGGCCGGCCCCGCGCAGCTTCGTCACCACCGTGGCGTCGTACGGCGGCACCCAGCCCTCGAGGATCCTGCTGCCGCACGTCGTCGGCAGGCCCTTGGTCGTCATGACGTCCTTGACGGCGATCGGCACACCCGCGAGCGCGCCGAGGCTCTCGCCGGCCAGGCGTCGGGCGTCGACGGCACGCGCCTGGTCGAGGGCGCCGTCGGCGTCGACGTGCAGGTAGGAGTGCACCTGCCCGTCGACGGCCGCGATGCGGTCGAGGTGAGCCCGGGTGACCTCCTCGGAGGAGATCGTCGAGGCCGCGAGGGCCTGCGCCAGCGCGGACGCGGTGGCGCGGGTCAGGTCGGATGGCAGGTCGGTCACGTCAGTGCCTTCGTCGTCGCTGCGGGTGGAGTGGTCGGGGGGCTCGGGCCGGGCGCGGGTGCCCGTCGGGCGGACTGGCCGGCGGGCCGCGCCGGGGAGGGGTCAGTCCTCGTCGAGGATCCGCGGCACGGAGAAGCGCTGCTGCTCGGCCTCCGGCGCGCCGGAGAGGGCCTCCTGCGGCGTCAGGCTCGGCCGGACGACGTCGGGACGCGTGACGTTCGTCAGCGGCATCGGGTGCGACATCGGGGCGACGCCCTCGGTCGGGGCCTGCTGGACCTTGGCCACGGAGTCGAGGATCACCGAGAGCTCGCCGACCATGCGGTCGAGCTCCGCCTCGGACAGCTCGATCCGGGCGAGGCCGGCGAGGTGGGCTACGTCGTCGCGGGACAGGGAGGACATGCGGGTCAGTCTATGGGTCGCCGGTGGTGGGCCGGGCACGCGTTCCCGGCCGCCCGGGCTGCTGCCGGGCTGATGCCGAGCAGCTGCCGGACTCCTGCGGGACTGCGGCCGGACTGCTGCCCGGGCGGCCGTGTCCTCGGGCCGTGGTGGCTCGTTGTCCCTGGCAGACCGGTACCCGAGGAGACCCCGATGACGAGTCCGACCAGCACCTCCACCCCAGACGCCGCTCCCCCCTCGGAGCCCACCCGTGTCGGGGGCGTGGCGCCCGCCGCCCCCGACGCGGTGGCTCCCCGGGCCGCCCGGAGCCGCGCGCACCTGCGTCGCCTGCGCGGGGACGGCAGCGACGGTCGGGGCGTCGTCCAGGTGCTGCGCGCGGCCGCCGGCACGGGCCGCCGCGGGTTCGACCACGCCCGCACGGGCCTCGGCTCGCTCGCGTGGACCGCCGCGCTCGTGGCGGCCGGTGTGCTGCTGCTCGGGCTCGTGCTCGTCGTCGCGGAGGCGAACACCCGCAACGCGCTCGTCGAGTGGGTGCTCAAGGCCGCCGACGTGCTGGACCTCGGCGTCTTCGGGCGAGAGACCGGCGTCAAGCACTTCACCGGCGAGGGCGCGACGGTCAAGAACGCCGTCGTCAACTGGGGCCTCGGCGCGATCGCCTGGCTCGTCGTCGGCCGCGTCGTGCGCCGGCTGCTCACCCTTGGCGCGCACTGAGCCGAGGCCCCACGGTCACGCGCCGCGTCAGCTCCGGCGGCTGCGGCGTCGGTCGAGGACGTAGGTGCGCACGAGGTTGCGCCCGGTGCCCCAGACCCCGTGGCGGAACAGCAGGACGATGACGACGAAGATCGTGCCGGTGATGAGGCCGATCCCCTCGAA
Source organism: Monashia sp. HAY1-5C (assembly GCF_056755255.1). Lineage (NCBI taxonomy): Bacteria > Bacillati > Actinomycetota > Actinomycetes > Micrococcales > Intrasporangiaceae > Intrasporangium > Monashia sp. HAY1-5C. Next base: position 2,773 of record NZ_JBPGXG010000112.1, read on the forward strand.
GCCCGAGCTCGCGAGGTAGTCCTCGAGGACGACGACGACCGCGGCGCCGACCAGCCCACCCCAGAGCGTGCCGATGCCACCGAGGACCGTGATGAGCACGACCTTGCCCGACGTCGTCCACATCAGCTCCTGGAGCGAGGCGAACTGGTGGCTGATCGCGAAGACGCCACCGGCGAGCCCGGCCAGGCCGGCCGAGAGGACGAACGCCGTGATCTTGTAGGCCTCGACGTCGTAGCCGAGGGCGCGAGCACGGGCCGGGTTGTCGCGCACGGCGGTCAGGACGCGCCCGAAGGGCGAGTTGACGACGCGCCAGGCCAGGAGCAGCCCGACGAGGATGATCGCCGCACCGGCGTAGTAGAAGTAGAACGAGTCGGTCTCGACGGGCTCGATGCCGAAGAACCGCTTCGGGATGCCCTGCAGGCCGTTCTCTCCCCCTGTCAGGGACCGGGCCTGGTTGGCGATGAAGTACAGCATCTGGGCGAAGGCGAGCGTCACCATGGCGAAGTAGATGCCGGTGCGGCGCACCGACAGGTAGCCGATCGGCCAGGCGATGAGCATCGAGAACACCGCGCCGCCGAGCACGGCGACGGGGAAGGGCACGCCCCAGTGGACCGCGATGAGGCCGGTGCAGTACGCCGAGCCGCCCCAGAACGCGGCGTGCCCGAAGCTGAGCAGACCGGTGAACCCCAGGAGCAGGTCGACGCTGATGGCGAACAGGCCCCAGCACAGGATGTCCATCGCGACGGGCGGGTAGACCCAGTAGGGCAGCAGCACGAGGACCGCCAGGCCGGCCAGGAGCAGCAGGTACCGGACCGGGCTGCGGCGCGACAGGATCGAGGGCTGGGCCAGGTCGACGTCGACCTTGCCGGTCAGCTGGGTGCTCATGCGAACTCCTCCCGTCCGAAGAGCCCGGAGGGCCGGACGAGGACGACGACCGCCATGAGGACGAAGATGACGATCTGGGCGAACGCGGGGGCGTAGGCGACGCCGTAGGCCTCGACGAGCCCGACGAGGAACCCGCCGACGACGGCTCCGAGGATCGAGCCGAGGCCGCCGATGACGACGACGGCGAACAGGATGATGATGAAGGTGCTGCCCATCTCGGCGGTGATGGCCCGTGTCGGTGCGGCGAGCACGCCGGCGAGCCCGGCGAGGGCGATGCCGAACCCGAACACCGGGGTGACGAAGCGCCCGACGTTGATGCCGAGGGCGCGCGTCCGCTCGGCGTCCTCGGTGGCCGCCCGCACGATCATGCCGATGCGGGTGCGCGTCAGCAGCAGGCCGACGGCGCCGCAGACGACGACGCTGAACACGCAGGCGAAGATCGCGTAGGCCGAGAGGTTGACGCTGCCGATCGTGACCTGGCCGCCGAGGCCGGACGGGATCTCGTAGGGCAGGCCCGAGACGCCGTACCTCTGCTTGACGGCCTCGACGAGGATGAGGGTGAGGCCGAACGTGAGCAGGAAGTTGTAGAGCGGGTCGAGCGCGAGGAGCCAGCGCACGAGGAGCCGCTCCATGAGCACGCCGAAGAGGAACATCAGGACCGGGACGACGACGATCGCCACCCAGAACCCGACGTGCAGCTCGGCGAGCAGCACGGCGGAGATGACGGCCCCGAGCATGTAGCAGGCGCCGTGCGAGAAGTTGACGACGCCGAGGACGCCGAAGATGACCGCAAGACCGAGGGCCGACAGCGCGTAGAAGCCGCCCGCCGCGAGGCCTTGCAGGGTGTACTGGACGAATTCACTCATCGCGCAGGCTCATTCAGCCCATCTTGCAGTCGGCGTTGGCAGGGCCGTACGCCTCGGCCGCGGGGATCGTCTTGACGATGTCCTCGTAGTCCCACTCCTCGGGCGCCGAGGCCTTGACCTTCGCGAGGTACATGTCGTGGATGACGGCGTGGTCGGCCTTGCGCACCTCGCCGTTGCGGAGGAACACGTCGTCGATCCTCTTGCCCTCGAGCTTGGCGACGACGGCGTCCGCGTCGTCGGTGCCGGCCGCCTGGACCGCCTCGAGGTAGTTCAGTGCGGCCGAGTAGTTGGCGGCGTGGGCGAAGGACGGACGGGTGTTCGTCTTCTCCTTGAAGCGGTCGGCCCACTTCTTGTTCTGCTCGTCGAAGTTCCAGTACCACGCGTCGGTGAACTGCGTGCCGGCGAACTGGTCGACGCCGAGCGAGTGGATGTCGGTGATGAACATCAGGCCGACGGCCAGCTGGACCTTGCCCTTGAGGGGGCTCTGGTTGAACTGCTTGACGAAGTTGATGAGGTCGCCGCCCGCGTGCATCGACCCGATGACCTTGGGGTTGCCCTCGCCCGCCTTGGTGATGAACGTCGCGAAGTTGTCGCTCGGGAACGGCGAGGCGATCGACTGCCCGACCGTGCCGCCCGCGGCCTGGATCTCCTTGGTGAAGGACTTGTTCATGTCCTGGCCGAAGGCGTAGTCGGGGTAGACGATGTTCCACGACGTTCCGCCGGCCTTCGTGATGGTGCCGGCCGTGCCGCGTGCCAGGGCGGCGGTGTTGTAGGCCCAGTGGAACGTGTACGTGTTGCACTGGGCACCGGTCAGGGCCGTCGTGCCGGCGCCGATGTTGATGTAGAGCTTCTTCTTGTTCTTGGCCTGCGTGGCCACGGCCAGGCCGGCTGCGGAGTTCGGCACGTCGAGGATGATGTCGGCCTTCTGGCGGTCGTACATCTCCTGCGCCTTGGAGTTGGCGACGTCCGCCTTGTTCTGGTGGTCGGCCGTGACGATCTCGACGTCCTTGGCCACGGCCTTGTCACCGTACTTGGCCTTGTAGTCGTCGATGGCCAGCTGGATGGCGACCTTCGAGTTGGGGCCGGAGAGATCCTTGTAGACACCGGACTGGTCGTTGAGCAGGCCGATGACGACCTTGTCGTCGGTGAGCTTGCTCGAGCCGCCGGACTGGGGGCCGCCCTGCCCGCACGCGGCGAGCGCGAGCGAGGCCGAGGCCGCGACGGCCAGCGATGCGTGGGTCTTCCTGCTACGCATGTCCCCTCCTGGGGTGACGTCGGGTGTGTCTGGGTGTGCGTGAGTGCTTCGGGGGTGCTTCGGGGATGCTTCGGGGGCGACGCGGTGGCGGTGGCTTCGGGGCGCGCGGACGGAGTGGGTCACATCCCGAGGTGGGTGAGCAGCTCGCTCTCCCGGGCGCGGAACTCGTCGTTGTCGAGGTGCTCGACGACCTCGCCCTGCGCGAGCAGGTAGTGCCGGTCCGCGACGGTGGAGGCGAAGGTGACGTTCTGCTCGACGAGGAGGACGCCGACGCCCTGGCCCTTGATCTCGCGGATGATCTCTCCGATGCGGTGGACGATGACCGGCGCCAGGCCCTCGCTCGGCTCGTCGAGCAGCAGCAGGCGCGACCCCATCCGCAGCACCCGGGCCATGGCGAGCATCTGCTGCTCGCCACCGGAGAGCCTCGTGCCGGGGAAGTCGCGACGCTCGTGCAGGACGGGAAAGAGCTCGTAGACCTTCTCGAGGGACCACGCGTCGGGATGGACGACCGGAGGCAGGAGGAGGTTCTCGGCCACCGTGAGACCGGCGTAGATGCCGCGGTCGTCGGGCACCCAGCCGAGGCCCGCCCTGGCCCTGACGTCGGCCGGGCGCTTCGTCAGGTCGGCGCCGTCGAAGGTGACGGTCCCTTCGACGTGCCGGTGCAGGCCCATCACCGAGCGGAGCAGGGTCGTCTTGCCGGCCCCGTTGCGCCCGACGAGCGTGACGACCTCTCCCGCGCCGACGCCGACGGAGACCTCGCGCAGGACCCGGGCCTCGCCGTACCACGCCGAGAGGCCGGCGACGTCGAGCACGTGCCCCGCGGACGCCTCCGGGCCGGTCCGGTCCGGGGCGGCGGGCGTGGGCGCGGCGGCCGTGACGGGCTCACTCATGGGTTGCTCCGAGATACGCGGAGACGACGCGCTCGTCGGCACGGACCTCTTCGTAGGGGCCCTCGGCGAGCACCTGACCGGACTGGAGGACCGTGACGCGGTCGGCGAGGGACCCGACGACGTGCATGTTGTGGTCGACGAAGACAACCGTGCGCCCGACGGCCAGCGACTTGACGAGCGCGATGGTGCGGTCGACGTCCTCGATCCCCATGCCGGCGGTCGGCTCGTCGAGGAGGAGCAGCTTCGGGTCGAGCGCGAGTGCGATCGCCAGCTCGAGCGCGCGCTTCTGTCCGTAGGCGAGCGAGGCGGCCGGGGCGCCCGCGAGGTCGGCGAGTCCGACCTGCGCGAGCAGCTCGGTGGCGCGGTCCTTGAAGACGGCCAGGCGCCTGACCGAGCGCCACCACTGCCGCCCCATCCCGGTGGGGCCGGCGAGGGCGAGCTCGAGGTGCTCGCGCAGGGTCATCTGCTCGAAGAGGCTCGTGATCTGGAAGGACCGGGCGATGCCGAGCGGAGCGATCTGCTCGGGGGCCTTGCCGGTGACGTCCAGGCCGTCGAAGAGGACGGTGCCCGAGGTCGGGGTGAGGAACCCGGTGAGGAGGTTGAACAGCGTCGTCTTGCCCGCGCCGTTGGGCCCGACGAGCGCATGGACCGTGCCGCGCTCGACGGACAGGTCCACGCGGGACACCGCCGTGAACCCCCGGAACTCCTTGGTCAGGGCCCTGGTCTCGAGCAACGGGGTACCCGTCAAGACCTGCACCTCCTCGTGCGTCGCGCTGCGGTGGCCGGCGTCGTGCCGATGGCCGACCGCCTCCCTCTGCCTGAACGGCTGCTGACGGCAACCGGGGAGACTTCCCGAAAGCCTAGGAGGACCGTGGTGCGAAAGGACGGTGGGTACCCACACACCTGCCCCGGTTCTGTGGTGCGGGCCCACATGAGAACGCGCCTGAGCCACGCCCGAGCGTCACCCCCCGCCGGGCACCCACCCCACCCGCCTCCGGTCCTCGTCGGCTCAGGCGGCGTCGAGGAGGAGCACCTCGAGGTGACGCTCGAGGGCGCTGCGCAGATCGGGCACGTGACCCGGGACGAGCGGGGGTGCAAGGGACTCGTACGAGTGCCCGGTCGGCGTGGTGGTGAGGACCCGGTGGGGCCCGGCCCGCTGCCCCGAGACCGCACCGGCCGCGGCGCTCCAGCCCGGCAGCTGCTTGGTGTGGTTGCACCGCACGCAGAGTCCCTGGCCGTTGGCGGCACTGGTCGGGCCGCCCGACGCATGGTCCTCGACGTGGTCGAGGTGACGAACGGGGGCGTCGCACCACGGTGTCCGGCAGACGCCGCCGTCGCGGGCGAGGAGGAAGCGGCGAAGGCCACCGTCGAAGGTGCGGCGGGCGGAGTCCATGGCGACGAGCTCGGACGCGGTCGGGTCGGTGTAGAGGCGACGCACCCAGGCACGGGAGCGCGCCGCGTCGCCGTCGGCCCGATCGTCGAGCCCCGGCATCTCGAGGAGGCGACGGGCCCACGTGGCGGGCACGGAGCCGTACCCGGCGAGCTGCGCCGGCACGTCGTCACCGGCGAAAAGGGCGCGGTCCGTCATGACGAGCTGCACCTCGACCGCTACGTCAGCGGCTCGCCGCTGCCCGGTCAGCCGGACCACGAGCTCGTCGGCCATCACCTGGCCCTTGCCCCGTTCGTCACCGGCCGCCCGGGCCGTGTCGGCGGCTGTCGTCAGGGCCGCGTGCGTCGCCACCGCCTGGGCGACCGGCAGCAAGGCGGTGAGGTAGGCCATCGTGTCGGGCGCGGGGCGGATGGTGACGCGTCGTTCGGACGCTGCCTTCGCGCTGCGGGCCAGCACCGCGGTGGGATCGGTCCGGTAGGCAGCGGCGCGCACGAGACGCATGAGCTCACGGTCACCGAGAGACCCCAGCCGATCACCGAGCCGGCCCACGACCTCGGCGTCGACGTGCCGACGCTGGACCTCGTCGAGGCCGTCGGTCTCGCGGGCGACGATCGAGGCCCGCCACTCGGTGAGCTCGCCCCGCTCCAACGCCGCGAAGGTCTCCGGCATCTCCCGGCGCAGCCGCAGGGCGAGGCGCACGTGCTGGCTCCCACGGGCCGGCAACTCACGGCGCGCCAGCGCCACCTGACCGGCCACGCTGCGCAAGGAGTCACGACGCACACCACGGCGTGCCCGGGCATCCCGTCGCGACACTGCCCCGTCGCTTCCCCCTGGCTCCTCTGCGACCGACGCCAGGCGGGCTTCGTCACGCGCAGTGCGCCATCCTTCGAAATCCCCCGTCGCAGAGCACTCCTCGGCCCGCTCGCGCCACCGCTGGGCCACGTCGGCCTGCGACTCCACGAACACCGAAGCGCGCCATCGAACATGTGTTCGATTCTACGTCAGCGGGGCCTTGCGGACAAGAGCTATGCACATCCGAACGTCGTTGAGCGACAAGTCGATTGCGCCGTCCATGGCCCCAGCTCACCCGAGCAACCCGCCTTCGAGAACCGTGCCGTGGGCAGCGAGGCCGAGGCCTGGTCAGTCGGGCGAGCCCGTCTCGAGGAGCCGTCGGAAACCGTCCTCGTCGAGGACCGGTAGGCCGAGCTCCTCGGCCTTGGCGGCCTTCGACCCGGCGTTGGCGCCGACGACGACGAAGTCGGTCTTCTTCGAGACCGAGCCGGCCGCCTTGCCGCCGCGGCTGATGATCGCCTCCTTGGTCTCATCCCGGGAGAACCCCTCGAGCGAGCCGGTGACGACGACCGTCTTGCCCTCGAGCGTCCGCGGGGCCGAGGCGTCCACCTCGTCCCGCATGCGCACCCCTGCTGCGGCCCAGCGCTCGACGATCTCGCGGTGCCAGTCCACCGCGAACCAGTCGATGACGGCGTCCGCGATGACACCGCCGACGCCCTCGACCTCGGCCAGCTCCTCGCGCGCAGCCGCGCGGATGGCGTCCATCGACCGGAAGTGCGAGGCGAGCGCGCGGGCGGCGGTGGGTCCGACGTGGCGGATGGACAGCGCGACGAGCACCCGCCACAGCGGCTGCGTCTTGGCCTTCTCGAGCTCGGCGAAGAGCACCTCGGTGTTGGCGCGCGGTTTCGACGGCACCTTCGCGGTGGGCTTGGTGAAGAAGTACAGCTCCTTCTGCCACGGCCCGGGCACGCCCTTGACCTTGCGCCGTCGCCAGACGGTGACGTCGCGCAGGTCCTCGGGCCTCAGGTCGAACAGGCCCGCCTCGCCGGGCAGCACCGGCTCGGAGCGCGGGACGCCCTCGGCGTCGGCCTCGTCGGGCCGGTCGAACTCGGGGTCGGTCAGCGCGATCGAGGCCTCCCAGCCGAGGGCCTCGATGTCGAGGCCGCCACGCGAGGCCAGACCGAAGACCCGCTCGCGCAGCTGGCTCGGGCAGGCGCGGGAGTTGGGGCAGCGGATGTCCTTGTCCCCCTCCTTCTCGGGCGCGAGCACGGTGCCGCAGGAAGGGCAGTGCGTCGGCATGACGAACTCGCGCTCGGACCCGTCGCGCAGGTCGACGACGGGTCCGACGATCTCGGGGATGACGTCGCCGGCCTTGCGCAGCACGACGGTGTCTCCGATGAGGACACCCTTGCGCCTGACCTCGTGCATGTTGTGGAGGGTCGCCTGCTCGACGGTGGAGCCCGCCACGACGACCGGCTCCATGACGCCGTAGGGAGTCACCCGGCCCGTGCGCCCGACGTTGACGCGGATGTCGAGCAGCTTGGTGTTGACCTCCTCCGGCGGGTACTTGAAGGCGATGGCCCACCGTGGTGCCCGCGAGGTGGACCCCAGCTGGCGCTGGAGGGGGACCTCGTCGACCTTGACGACGATGCCGTCGATCTCGTGGAGGCCGTCGTGGCGGTGCTCGCCGTGGTAGGTGACGAACTCCTCCACGGCGTCGACGTCGGGCAGCACCCGCACCTGGTCGGACGTCGGCAGGCCCCACGAGCGCATGCGCTCGTAGGCCTCGCTCTGCCGGGACACGTCGAACCCCCGGCGTGCCCCGATGCCGTGGACGAGCATCCGCAGTGGCCGCGAGGCGGTGACCTTGGGGTCCTTCTGCCGCAGCGAGCCGGCGGCGGCGTTGCGCGGGTTGGCGAACGGCGCCTTGCCCGCCTCGACGAGGGCCGCGTTGAGGTCGGCGAAGGCGAGGACCGGGAAGAACACCTCGCCGCGCACCTCGACGAGGTCGGGGACGGCGTCGCCCGAGAGTCGCTCGGGGATCGTGGCGATGGTGCGTACGTTGTTCGTGACGTCCTCGCCGGTGCGCCCGTCGCCGCGGGTCAGCGCCCGGGTCAGCCGTCCGCCCTCGTAGAGCAGGTTGACGGCCAGCCCGTCGATCTTGAGCTCGGTGAGGAAGTGGGCGCCGGTGCCGACCTCCCGCTCGACGCGCTCGGCCCAGACCCGCAGCTCCTCGAAGGAGAACGCGTTGTCCAGGCTGAGCATCCGCTCGAGGTGGTCGACGGTCTCGAACCCCGTGGCGAACGCGGCACCGCCGACGTTCTGGGTCGGGCTCTCGGGCGTCCGCAGCGACGGGTACTCGTCCTCGATCGCGTTGAGGCGCCGCATGATCGAGTCGTACTCGCCGTCGCTGATCGTCGGCGCGTCCTTGACGTGGTAGGCGAACTGGGCGGCGGACGCCTCCTCGGCGAGCTCGGTCCACTCCTGGTGGATCGTGGTGGGGACGTCGTCGGTGACCGGCGTCGAGCCGGCGGTCTTTCCGGTGGTGTCGCTCACCCGCCCATCCTGCCAGCCGGGTGCGACACGCCAGGGGTCACGGCACGCCAGGGGGCTGCGCACGAGACGACGCCCACAGCCCAGCCGAAGCCCTGTTCAGCGACGGACCGGCGGGTAACAATGGCGGCACGCCTGCGCTGCAAAGGAGCACCGATGACCAACCTCGCCGCCGCCCTCGTCGCCACCGCCGGTCGGCTTCCCGACAAGACGGGGATCAAGCTCGACCAGCTCGAGGTGACATGGTCGGCGCTGCTCGCGGCAGCCGGTCAGGTGGCCGGGCAGCTGCGTGCCGCAGGGCTCGAACCCGGCGACCGCGTCAGCCTCATCCTGCCGAACGTGCCGGCCTACCCCGTCGCGTTCTACGGGACCCTTCTCGCCGGCGGCGTCGTCGTGCCGATGAACCCGCTCCTCAAGGCCGGCGAGATCCAGTACTACTACGAGGACAGCGGTGCCGGGCTCAGCCTCGTCTGGCCCGACTTCGCCGAGGAGGCGGGCAAGGCGGCCGCCGAGACCGGCACCCGCGTCGTCCTGTGCGGTCCGATGGGCCCGGCCGAGGGCCAGCTGGACGCAGCGCCGCCGCTGACCGACCCGGTGGACCGCGCCGACGACGACACGGCGGTGATCCTCTACACCAGCGGCACGACGGGCAAGCCGAAGGGCGCCGAGCTGACCCACTTCAACCTGCACCGCAACGCCGAGGTGTCCGCGAGCGACGTCATGCAGATGACCGAGGACGACGTCATCATGGGCTGCCTGCCCCTGTTCCACGTGTTCGGGCTGACGTGCGGGCTCAACACCGCGGTCCAGCGCGGCTGCACCCTGACCCTCATCCCCCGGTTCGACCCGGCCAAGGCGATCGAGGTCATCGGCCGTGACCGCGTGACGATCTTCCAGGGCGTGCCCACGATGTACGCCGCGATCCTCAACCACCCCGACGCCGACCGTGCGGACACCTCGAGCCTGCGCACCTGCGTGTCCGGCGGGTCCGCCATGCCTGCCGAGGTGATGCGCAGCTTCGAGAAGAGGTTCGGCTGCCGGATCCTCGAGGGCTACGGGCTGTCGGAGACCTCCCCGGTCGCCTCGTTCAACATGCCCGACAAGCCGACGAAGCCCGGCACCATCGGCCGCGCCATCCCCGGGTGCGAGATGAAGCTCGTCGACATCGAGGGCAACGACACGCCGGCAGGCGAGATCGGCGAGATCGCGATCCGGGGCGAGAACATCATGAAGGGCTACTGGAACCGGCCCGACGCGACGGCCGAGGCGATCCCCGACGGCTGGTTCCGCTCCGGTGACCTCGCGACCGTCGACGACGAGGGCTACTTCACGATCGTCGACCGCAAGAAGGACCTCATCATCCGCGGTGGCCTCAACGTCTACCCGCGCGAGGTCGAGGAGGTGCTGTACACGCACCCCGACGTGCTCGAGGCGGCCGTCGTCGGCGTACCGGACGACCTCATGGGCGAGGAGGTCGGAGCCGCCGTCGTGCTGCGTCCCGGGTCGACGGCGACGCTCGACGACGTGCAGGCGTACGTCAAGGAGCGGCTCGCGGCATACAAGTACCCGCGCCGGCTGTGGCTGCTGCCCGAGCTGCCGAAGGGGCCGACGGGCAAGATCCTCCGGCGCGAGGTGCGTCCGCAGACCCCCGCCTGAGCGGTCCTGCCGCGGACCGCCGCGTCGCAGGAGCGGCCCTCCCGAGCCGTTCGCGACACGCGGGCGCTGGACTCGCCACACGTTTTGGAGTATCGCCCCGTTTCGGCGACACTGGTCGCGGGTCACTATCGACGTGCCGTCCCCGTTCCGCCCCGGGGACGCCGGCACCGTCTCAAGGGGTACACACGCGTGAAGTCGAACGTCCGTTCCGCCGTCGTCTCGGGCCTGGCGGTCCTCGCCATGCTCGGCGTCACCGCCTGCAACGCCTCGGCCACGGCGGACAACACCAACCCGGCTGCCTCCGGAACCTCCGCCCCGGGCCGGACGAGCGACGCCGCGCCCAGCCCGACCACCGAGGCCGTCGTCTTCACGACCACACCTGACGACGACGCCACCGACGTCGCCGTCGACACCCGCGTCAAGGCTTCCGCCCAGAAGGGCACGCTGACCGGGGCGACCCTGTCGTACAAGAGCAAGAAGGGCAACCGCATCCCCGTCGACGGCACCCTGTCGGGTGGTACGTGGACCGCGGGCGACCTGCTCGAGCCCGGCGTCAAGTACACGCTCAAGCTCGAGGCCAAGGACGCCGACGGCCAGACGACCGAGGTCACCCGCACGTTCCGCACGGCCGACCTCTCCCTGGACGACCAGGTCTACGTCGCGGTCTCCCCCCGTGACGGCGGCACGGTTGGCATCGGCATGCCCGTCGTCGTCCGCTTCGACCTGCCCGTCACCGACAAGGCCAGCTTCGAGAAGCACATGAAGGTCACGACGCAGCCGGCGCAGTCCGGCTCGTGGTACTGGCTCAGCTCGACCGAGGTGCACTGGCGGCCGAAGACGTACTGGAAGCCCGGTACGAAGGTCCATGTCGAGGCCGACCTCAACGGTGTCCCCGCGGGCAACGACCGCTTCGGCCAGATGTCGCGCACGTCCGACTTCACCATCGGTCGCGCCCTCGTGGCCAAGGTCAACCTCAAGACCGACCAGATGGACGTCTACATCAACGGCCGGTGGACCAAGCGGATCCCCGTCACCGGCGGCCGCCCCGGCTTCACGACGCGGTCGGGTGTCAAGGTCATCATGGACAAGCAGACCAACATCACGATGCGCGCCGAGACCATCGGCCTGAAGAAGGACGACCCCAACTACTACGCCGACACCCCCGTCAAGTACGCGATGCGCGTCACGAACTCCGGCGAGTTCCTCCACACCGCCCCGTGGTCGGTCGCCGACCAGGGCGAGCGCAACGTCAGCCACGGCTGCACCGGCATGAGCGACGCCAACGGCAAGTGGATGTACGAGCACACGATCATCGGTGACGTCGTCGAGACGACGGGGACCAACCGTGGCATGACGATGGGCAACGGCTACGCCGACTGGAACCTCAGCTGGAGCACCTGGCTCAAGGGCTCGGCCCTCTGAGGTCCTGACGCCTCCGGTCAGCCGGCGGCGCGTTCGGCCAGCTCGCGCGACGCGTCGACGGCGGCCCGCTGGATGCGGCGGGCCAGGTCCGGCGCTGCGCCGGCGAGCCCGCACGCGGGGCTGACGACGACGTCGGCCAGGTCGGCGACCGGTAGCCCGACGCGCCGCCACGCGGACTCGACACGGTCGGTGACCTCGGCGACCCGCAACCGGGAGCCGTCGGTCGGGACCGCACCCGCGTGCAGCCGCACGCCGTCCTCGACCGCGACGGCGACGCCCTCCCACCCGCGCGGGCCGAGCAGGCTCGTGTCGAGCGACAGGCTCGCGGCACCCGCGGCCCGCAGGAGGGGCAGCGGCGGGTCGACGGCGCAGCAGTGGACGACGGTGCGGCCGCCGGCCACCGCCCCTGCCGCCTCGAGGACCGTGCGCAGACCGCCCTCGGCCACCTGCGGGTCGAGCGAGGGCAGCCGGCCGAAGCCCGAGACGGTGGGCAGACGCCCGGCGAGGACGGTGGGCAGGGACGGTTCGTCGACCTGGACGACGAGCTCGGCACCGGGTACGAGTCGCCGGACCGCCTCGACGTGCACCCGCAGCCCCTCGGCGAGGGACTCCACGATGTCGCGGCAGGCCCCGTCGTCGACGACGGCCCGCTCACCGCGCGGCAGCCAGAGCGACGCCGCGAGGGTCCACGGCCCGACGACCTGCACCTTGAGGGGGCCGGTGTGGCCGTCGAAGGCCTCGGCGAGCTCGTCGAGGTCCTCGCGCAGGAACGCGGCGGTGCGCCCGGCGTCGCGGCCCGGCCGGTCGACGAGGCGCCACCCTGCCGGCTGGAGGTCGACGGGAAGCTCGACCAGCATCCCGGCGGTGCGCCCGACCATGTCCGCGCCCGGGCCCCGCGCGGGCAGCTCGGGCAGGTAGGGCAGCTGGCCGTCGAGGAGCTCTCGCACCTGAAGGAGCGCGTCGCGGACCGACGTGCCGGGCCAGGAGCCGATGCCGGAAGCGAGGGTCACCGCGCCAGCCTAGGCGGACGCGTCCGCGTCACCGCACCGGCCTGCCGACCAGCGCCGCGCGCGCCACTGCCTGTCTCTTATACACATCTGACGCTGCCGACGACGGA
>NZ_JBPGXG010000113.1:0-15325 GCF_056755255.1 Monashia sp. HAY1-5C
TCCGTCGTCGGCAGCGTCAGATGTGTATAAGAGACAGGTCTCGGGGCCTCGTCCCGGCTGGTGCCCCCGGCAGGATTCGAACCTGCGCTCCCGCCTCCGGAGGGCGGTGCTCTATCCCCTGAGCTACGGGGGCGTGCACTTTCGTGCGCCCGGTGAGAGTAGCAGCCCGGCCGGACCATCCGTGAATCGCGTCGGCCCTCGCTCAGGGCCGCGGCGCGATGTCGGCACGACGGTCGAGCGAGAGGTCGACGGGGCGGTTCTCCTCGACCCAGGCGTCTATCCGTTCCCACCACGTGAAGAGCCAGTCGATGCGCTCCTCGCGCCCGGCCGGCACAGCCTCGGCAGGCACCCGCCACCACCGCATGATGATCTGCTTGTCCATCGGCAGCTCGCGCCAGACGTCCCGGACGGTGACGAGGTGGTCGAGCCCCGTGTGCGCCACGAAGACGACGTCCGCCGTGGGTGCCGCGTCGAGCGCCGCGATGACACCGCCCGGTCGCGGCGGAAGGACGTTGGTCATGTGCTCGGCGCGGGCCGCCATGTCCGCGTGACCCTTTCGGCGCAGCGTCTCGATGGACCGCGCCCGGCGCGCGGGGCTGAAGTTGCCCCCTTCCGGGAAGATGACGAAGGCGTCGTCGTCGTCGAGCCCGGTGGCGAGGTCGGCGATCTCGCGTTCCACCACCTCGCTGTCACGCGAGGACCGCGGGTTCGGTGAGATGAACCGGGCCGGGAGCCGGTGCAGGACCAGACCGATGGCCGGGTCCAGCGCCATGGTGTCCTTGAGGACGACCCGGGGCTCGCGCCCGTACCAGCGCTGGAGCGCGTAGACGACGGTGAACGAGTCGGCGGGACCCGCGTGCCGGCACAGCACGAGCACCGGCCCGGGCGCCGTCTGGTCCGGTGCCTCGCCCTCGCGGACCACACGCAGCCGCAGCACCCGGCGGGCCTCGCGGAACATGACGACGAGATAGGTGCGCACGAGCGCGTAGTGGGCCCGTTCGAACATCGGACGCCGGATCGCCCAGCCGAGTCCCGAGGCGACCCAGAGGTCGAGCATGACGAGGATCAGGACCGCCTCGAGGAGCACGTGGACCAGCGCGATCCAGAGGAGCCGCAGCGGCCGCCGTCGGCCGGGGACCAGGGGCGACAGCGCCCCGGCGAGCACGAGCGCCAGCGGCAGGGCCACGACGGCAGCACCGGCCAGCGCCAGGAGCACCACGGCGAAGACCAGACGACGCACGGCCCCGAGCGCCCCGTGGAGCCAGGGCCGGATCACCGCCCTCGCCGGTCCTCGGCGTCGCCGGGCCGGCCCGGGGTCGGGAACGCGCCCAGCGCGTCGAGGTAGGCGCCCGCCGAGCGGTGCGCGGCCTCGATGCGTCCGCGCACGAGCGAGAAGTCGCGGTACGTGCGCACGGTGTCCACCTCGTCGGCGGCGGCGCCGGTCGGCAGGACGTGCACCTCGACGTCGTCGGGGACCTCGGCGAGCTCGCGCACGAAACGGTGCCGACGGGCGATCTCGAACGAGACCCGCGCGACGTGCCAGGGCCGCGTGGGCACCTCCAGCGGGCGGTCGACGCGGCCGACCTGCAGGACGAAGACCCGCCGCGCCCCGAGCCCCACGGCCCGCCCCAGGGGGATCGAGTTGACGATGCCCCCGTCGAGGTAGTGCTGGCCGTCGACGAGGGCGGGCGGCAGCAGGCCCGGCACCGCTGCGGACGCGACGACGGCGTCGACGACCCGCCCACCCGTGAACCAGTGCTCCGAGGCCCGCTCGACCGACGCGGCACAGCACTGGAAGCGGACGGCGAGGTCCTCGAACGTGCGGTCGCCGAGCTCCTCGGCGATGCGGTCCCGCAACGGACGCGCCGAGTGCAGGTGGGTCCCCGTCCGGATGGCTCGCCGGAGCTGCCGCACGGCCCGGTCGCCGTAGACCTCCCGGCCCTCAGCGGCGCTCTGCCACAGGGCGTGGAGACGGTCGGCCACACGGGGCGTCGGGTCGGCCGCGACGAGGGCGCCGTTGATCGCGCCGACCGACGTGCCGACGACGAGGTCGGGGACGATGCCGCGTTCGAGCAGGGCCCGGAGCATCCCCACCTCGACGGCACCGAGCAGCCCGCCCCCGCCGAGGACGAACGCCGTGCCGTGCGCAGCCACGCTGTGACGCTACCCCGGTCCGGGCCTGGCTGGCGGACACCTGCGAACTGTCCGCGCGGCTCGGCGCCCCCGCGGGCCCGGGTTCTGCGAGGGTGGGCCCGTGCTCATCTCCCGACCCGTCGCCGAGGGCATCCGCGCCGGCACGGTCACCCAGGCCTTCCGCCGGTGGGACGCCCCGCGCGTCAAGGTCGGTGGCACGCAGCTGACCCCCGCCGGACTCGTGCGTTTCGACGCCGTGACGCTCGTGCGTGACGTCGCACGTCTCACCGAGCGCGACGCCCGCCGGGCCGGGGTCAAGGACCGCGCGACCCTGCTCCGGGCCCTCGAGCCGAAGCAGCGGACGCCGTCCCCCCGCGGCGGCAGGGGTGGGGACAAGGTCTACCGCGTGCGCCTCTCCTGGGCGGGTGAGGACCCCCGGATCGCCCTGCGCGAGAAGCTTCCCGAGGCCGAGGAGCTCGAGGACATCGGCCGGCGCCTCGACCGCCTCGACGCTCGTGACACCGGTCCCTGGACCCTCGAGATCCTCGAGTGGATCCGCGACAACCCCCGCACCGTGGCCCGCGAGCTGGCCGCGCTGCTCCACCGGGACCTGCTCCCGATGAAGGTCGACATCCGCAAGCTCAAGGCCCTCGGCCTGACGATCAGCCACGACGTCGGCTACGAGCTCGCGCCCCGCGGTCAGGCCTACCTGGACTGGCGCACCGCCCGGGAGGACAGTGACGGCTGAGCCCCCGCGGAGGCTCAGCGCTGGGTCGTGTCGGTGACCTCGCCGACGAGCTCCTCGAGGACGTCCTCGAGGAAGACGACGCCGGTGACGCGGGCCTCGTCGTCGATGACGCGGGCCAGGTGGGCGCCGGTGAGCTGCATCGTGGCGAGGACGTCCTCGACCTCGTCGCCCTCGCGGACGGTCGCCAGGCGCCGGACGCGCTTGGGAGGCACCGGCTGCTCGTGGCGCTCGTCGTCGGCGTACAGGATGTCCTTGAGGTGGATGTACCCGGCGATCTCGCCGGCTGCGTCCCGCACCGGGTAGCGGCTGAAGCCGTGCCGCGCCACGAGGCGCTCGATGTCGGCGGGGGTCGCCCCGAGCTCGACGGTCGTCAGCCCGCCGGCCGGCACTGCGACGTCGCGGGCCAGCTTGTCGGAGAACTCGAGCGTCTTCGTGACCAGGCCGTGCCGCTCCTCCTCGATGAGCCCTTCGCGACGGGACTCGCCGACGATGTGCGCGACCTCCTCGACGGTGAAGGCCGACGTCAGCTCGTCCTTGGGCTCGACGTGGAGCAGCCGCACGAGGCCCTTGGCCGTGGCCTCCATCGCCGCGACGATGTGCCGCAGCGTCCGGGCGACGAGGAACAGGGGCGGCACCAGGACGAGCGCCGCCCGGTCGGGGCCGGCGATGGCGAGGTTCTTCGGGATCATCTCGCCGACGACGACGTGCAGGTAGGAGACGGCGAGCAGCGCGAGCGCCAGGGCGGCGCCGCTCGCCCACGCGTCGGACAGGCCGACGCCGTGGAACACCGGTTCGAGCAGGTCGTGCAGCGCCGCCTCGGCGAGGGCACCCAGCCCGACCGAGCACACCGTGATGCCGAGCTGGGCCGTGACGAGCATCGAGCCGAGCCGCTCGAGGGCCTGCAGGCACGACGCGGCCCGCTTGCTGCCGGCCTCCGCGAGCGGCTCGAGGGTCGAGCGGCGCACCGCCATCGCCGCGAACTCGGCACCGACGAAGAAGGCGTTCCCGAACAGGAGGAGCACCGAGACGACGTACACCCACGCGCCGCTCACGAGCCGTCCTGCCCCACGACAGGAGCGGCCGCGTCGCGCGCGCCGTCGTGCGGGCCGCCCCCGTCTGCGGCGTCCGGCAGCGACTCGGGGTCCGGGACGAACCGGAGCCGGTCGACGCGGCGTCCCTCCATGCCCACGACGTTGATCCGCCAGCCCGGTACGTGCACGCTGTCGCCGACGGCGGGCACGCGTCCGAGGGCGGCCATGACGAAACCGCCCATCGTCTCGTACGCGGACCCGTCCGGGACGTCGGCGTCGAAGGCGTCGCGCACCTCGTCCGGGCGCCAGAGCCCGGGCACGGTCCACGAGCCGTCGAGCAGCTCGCGCCCGCTCTGGCGGCTGCGGTCGTGCTCGTCGGAGACCTCGCCGACGATCTCCTCGACGACGTCCTCGAGGGTGACGACCCCGGAGGTGCCGCCGTACTCGTCGACGACCACGGCCATCTGGAACCCGCCCTCGCGCAGCTGGCGCAGGAGCGGGTCGAGCCGGATCGTCTCCGGCACGACGAGCCGCTCGGACATCAGGGCCGACACCGGCACGTCCTTGCGCCGCTCGTGCGGCACGGCCATGGCCTTCTTGACGTGCACGACCCCGTCGACGTCGTCCCAGTCGTCGCCGAGCACCGGGAAGCGCGAGAAGCCGGTGCGCCGGGACAGGCGAAGCACGTCGTCGGCCGACTCGTCACGGTGGATGCCGGTGCAGCGCACCCGCGGCGTCATGACGTCGTCGGCGGTGCGCTCGCCGAACCCGAGCGAGCGGGTCAGCATGCGGGCCGTGACCTGGTCGAGGGTGCCCGCCTCGGCCGAGCGCTGCACGAGGCTGGCGAGCTCCTGCGGGGTCCGGGCACCCGACAGCTCCTCCTGCGGCTCGATGCCCACCGAGCGAAGGAACCCGTTGGCCGAGCCGTTGAGCACGACGATGAGCGGCCGGGCGACGAGGGCGAAGACGCGCACGGGCAGCGCGACGACCTTCGCGGTCGCGAGCGGCACCGAGATGCCGAGGAACTGCGGCAGCAGCTCGCCGAAGACCATCGAGAAGACCGTGGCGAGCACGAGGGCGATGGCGCTCGCCAGGGCCTGCACAGCACCCGTCCCGAGCCCGAGAGCGGTCAGCGGCCCCGACACGAGCTGGCCGATCGACGGCTCGGCCAGGTAGCCGACGACGAGCGTCGTGATGGTGATGCCGACCTGGGCCGCCGACAGCTGCGTCGAGAGCTGCTTGAGCGACTGCAGCACGACGCGGGCCCGTGAGTCGCCCTCGTCGATGGCCCGTTGCACCGTCGGCCGGTCGAGGGCGACGAGCGAGAACTCGGCCGCGACGAAGACGGCGGTACCGGCCGTGAGCAGCACCGCCCCGAGGACGAGGAGCCACTCGGTCATGCGGGCGGGCCTCCCGCGGCGACGGGACGCTGGACCGGATCGGGATCGCACGTCATGGTGCGCCCACTATAGGGAGCGGCACGGGCCGTGGACCCCGGTGTGGTTGAGTGGGCGCCACACGCGGCGGTCGGCGGCGCGGACGCGGACCGCCGACCCCCGGACCGGCGCTCGGGCCGGACGCCGGGTCGCGCCGGGAGACGAAGGGAGCGTCTGGTGGGTGCACGGTCGGGGTTCCCGGGGCTCATCGAGGTGCGCGGCCTGACGAAGCGGTTCGGGTCGCTGACGGCCGTCGACCACCTCGACCTCGACGTCGAGCCGGGCCGGATCACCGGGTTCCTCGGGCCCAACGGCAGCGGCAAGACCACGACCCTGCGGATGCTCCTCGGGCTCATCCGCCCGAGCGCCGGCACCGCGACGATCGACGGCCACCGCTACGTCGACATCCCCAACCCGCTCACCGTCGTCGGCTCGGCCCTCGAGGCGACGAACTTCCACCCCGGCCGCAGCGGGCGCGACCACCTGCGCGTCCAGGCGTCGGTGGCCGGCGTGCCGAGCCGCCGGGTCGACGAGCTGCTCGAGCTCGTCGGCATCCCCGCCGCCGCCCGCAAACGCGCCGGCGGCTACTCGATGGGCATGCGCCAGCGGCTCGGCCTGGCGGCGGCGCTCCTCGGCGACCCGCAGGTCGTCATCCTCGACGAGCCGGCCAACGGCCTCGACCCCGAGGGCATCCGCTGGCTGCGCAGCTTCCTGCGCCACCTCGCCGCCGAGGGCCGCACGCTGCTCATCTCCAGCCACATGCTCTCCGAGGTCGAGCAGACCGTCGACGACGTCGTCATCATCGCCAACGGCAGACGCGTCGCCCAGGGCACCGTTGCCGAGCTGCGCGGCGAGCCGACCGCGTTCGTCCGCACGTCCGACCCCGAGCGGCTCGCCGCCGCGCTCCGCGGTCGTGGCCTGCGCGTCGACCCGGTGGACCGAGGGGCCCTGCGCGTGACGACCGAGGACCTCGCGGTGGTCGGCGACGTCGCGCACGCCAACGACGTCGCCGTCCACGAGCTGCGGGCCGAGCAGACCCACCTCGAGGAGCTGTTCTTCAACCTCACCGAGTCGGGCGAGCACCGCAACCGCAACCTCGGCGCGACCGCGGGCCCGGACCGGGCCGACGGCGTGCCGCCCGACCTGCCCCCGCCGAGCGGCCGGCCGGTCGACCCCGCGCTCGTCGCCGACCCCTCGGACCAGGAGCGTGGGACCCGATGAGCGCCGCGATCCGGTCCGAGTTCCGCAAGTTCCTCACGACGCGGCTCTGGTGGGGCATGGCCACCGCCGTCGTCCTCACCGGTGCGGCGTTCGCCGTGCTCTTCGCCTTCGTCTTCACCAGCGACGCCGTCCGGGGTCCGCAGGCGGCGGCCGCGCCGCGCACCGACGCGGCCCTCGCCAAGGCGGTCTTCACCGGCGGCATCCAGGTCGGCTACCTGCTCACCCTCGCCGTCGGCGTCATGACGATCGGCTCGGAGTACCGCCACAAGACCATCACCGCGACCTTCCTGGCCACACCCCGGCGGGGACGCGTCATGGGCGCCAAGGTCGTCTCGCTGCTCGGCATCGGCGCCTTCTACGGCGTGCTGTCGCTGTCCGGTGCCGTCGCGGCCGGCACGCTGGTGCTCCGGTCCAAGGGCCACGAGCCGTTCGCCGACCCGGCGATCTGGCGCACCCTGGCGCTGTCCCTGCTCGTCCTCGGCCTCTGGGGGCTGATCGGCCTCGGGGCCGGCATCCTCATCCCCAACCAGGTGGCCGCGCTGCTCATCTCGGTCGCCGTCGCGTGGATCGTCGAGCCGGTCCTGAGCCTCGTGCTGGCCCTGACCGACTGGGGCAAGGCGGTCGCGCCGTACCTGCCGAGCCGGGCCACGGCGGCGATGCTCGACACCAGCGGCGGCGGCTTCAACGGCGAGGTGCTCGAGCAGCTGTCGTGGTGGGCCGGTGCCCTCGTGCTCGCCGGGTACGCCGCCCTCATGGCCGGCCTCGGCACGTGGCGCACGGTGCGCAGCGACATCAGCTGACGCGGCCCCGGCCGGGCCCCGGCCCGACGTGACCAACGCCTCGTCGGGATCCCGGTTCGACATCCCGGCTCGGGTCCGGTATCGGAGCGCGCGGGGCTAGGCTTGACCCCTGTTAGGCACCGACGCACCCAAGCCAACGAAAGAGGCGCATTCGCCGTGTCCGATCAGTCCACGTCCGGAGACCCGATCGCAGCATTCGGTCCGAACGAATGGCTCGTCGACGAGCTCTACCAGCAGTTCCTGACGGACAAGGAGTCCGTCGACAAGGCCTGGTGGGGGTTCTTCGAGGACTACCGACCCGGTGACACGGACGCCAACGGTGCGACGTCCCACCCGACGGGTCAGGCCGCCACGCCGGCCAACGGCGCGACGAACCGCACGGCCGCGCCTGCCCCGGCCGCTCGTCAGGCGGCCCCCGCCACCAAGCCGGCGGCACCGAAGCCCGACACCAAGCCCGACACCAAGCCCGACACCAAGCCCGACACCAAGCCCGACACCAAGCCCGACACCAAGCCCGACACCAAGCCCGACACCAAGACCGAAGCCAAGGCGGAGCCCAAGACCGACGCCAAGGCCGAGCCCACGACGCAGCCCAAGCCAGAGCCGGCAGCCGAGGCCCCGAAGCCGCGCGACATCCCCGCCGTGAAGGAGACCGGCCCGGTCAACGAGGACCAGGTCATCCCGCTGCGGGGTGCGCCCGCGCGCGTCGTGGCCAACATGGAGACCTCGCTGACGGTCCCGACGGCCACGAGCGTGCGTGCCGTGCCGGCCAAGCTGCTCATCGACAACCGCGTCGTCATCAACAACCACCTGGCCCGTTCCCGCGGCGGCAAGGTCAGCTTCACCCACCTCATCGGGTTCGCGATGGTCAAGGCCATCGCCCTGATGCCCGAGATGAACAACGGCTTCACCGACGTCGGGGGCAAGCCCGCGCTCGTGCGCCCGGCACACGTCAACTTCGGTCTGGCCATCGACCTGGCCAAGCCGGACGGCAGCCGCACCCTCGTCGTCCCCTCGATCAAGTCGGCCGAGGAGATGGACTTCGTCCACTTCTGGACCGCCTACGAGGACCTCGTCCGCAAGGCACGCGGGAACAAGCTGACCGTCGAGGACTTCCAGGGCACGACGATCTCGCTGACCAACCCCGGTGGCATCGGCACCGTCCACTCGGTGCCGCGCCTCATGAAGGGCCAGGGCGCCATCATCGGCGTCGGTGCCCTCGAGTACCCGGCCGAGTGGCAGGGCGCGAGCAACGAGACGCTGAACCGCAACGCGGTGAGCAAGATCCTCACGCTCACCTCGACCTACGACCACCGGATCATCCAGGGCGCCCAGAGCGGCGAGTTCCTCCGCATCATCCACGAGCTGCTCCTCGGCAAGAACGCGTTCTACGACGAGATCTTCGAGTCGCTGCGCATCCCCTACGAGCCCGTCCGCTGGATCCAGGACATCGACTCCTCGCACGACGACGACATCAACAAGGTCGCGCGTGTCCAGGAGCTCATCCACGCCTACCGCGTCCGCGGCCACCTCATGGCCGACACCGACCCGCTCGAGTACAAGCAGCGTCGCCACCACGACCTCGACGTCACGACCCACGGCCTGACGCTGTGGGACCTCGACCGCACCTTCGCCACCGGCGGGTTCGGCGGCGTCCCGTTCCTCAAGCTGCGCAAGATCCTCGGCATCCTGCGCGACTCGTACTGCCGAACCGTCGGCATCGAGTACATGCACATCCAGGACCCCGAGCAGCGCAAGTGGATCCAGGACAAGGTCGAGCGGCCCTACGAGAAGGCCAACCGCGACGAGCAGATGCGGATCATGCGTCGGCTCAACGCCGCCGAGGCCTTCGAGACCTTCCTGCAGACGAAGTTCGTCGGCCAGAAGCGCTTCTCCCTCGAGGGCGGCGAGTCGGTCATCGCGCTCCTCGACCGCGTCCTGTGCCGCGCCGCGAGCGAGGACCTCGACGAGGTCTGCATCGGCATGCCGCACCGCGGTCGCCTCAACGTCCTGGCCAACATCGCCGGCAAGTCCTACGGGCAGATCTTCCGCGAGTTCGAGGGCACCCAGGACCCCAAGTCGGTGCAGGGCTCGGGCGACGTCAAGTACCACCTCGGGACCGAGGGCGAGTTCGTCGCCGAGGACGGCAGCAAGACCAAGGTGTACCTCGCGGCCAACCCCTCGCACCTCGAGGCCGTCAACCCGGTGCTCGAGGGCATCGTCCGGGCCAAGCAGGACCGGCTCAACCTCGCCGGGGAGGCCTTCACCGTCCTGCCGGTCCTCCTGCACGGGGACGCCGCGTTCGCGGGCCAGGGCGTCGTGGCCGAGACGCTCAACCTGTCGCAGCTGCGCGGCTACCGCACCGGCGGCACGATCCACGTCGTCATCAACAACCAGGTCGGCTTCACCACCTCGCCGAGCAGCTCACGCTCGTCGGTGTACGCCACCGACGTCGCGCGGATGATCCAGGCGCCGATCTTCCACGTCAACGGCGACGACCCCGAGGCGTGCGTCCGCGTCGCCGAGCTCGCCTACGACTTCCGCCAGGCGTTCAACAAGGACGTCGTCATCGACATGATCTGCTACCGCCGGCGCGGCCACAACGAGGGCGACGACCCGTCGATGACCCAGCCGCTCATGTACAACCTCATCGAGGCCAAGCGCTCGGTGCGCAAGCTCTACACCGAGTCGCTCATCGGCCGCGGTGACATCAGCGTCGAGGACGCCGAGGCGGCACTGCGCGACTACCAGCAGCAGCTGGAGCGGGTGTTCATCGAGACGCGCGAGGCCAAGAAGAGCGCGGCCGCAGCGCCCCCCGCGGCAGCCCCGGCCGACGCCGACAGCGACGCGCCCGACAACGCCGGCCTCGAGCGACCCACCGCCCAGGTGCAGGACGACGCCCGCCCCGTGCGCTCGGCCACCGACACCGGTGTCCCGGCCGGCGAGCTCGTCCACATCGGCGAGAGCTTCGCCAACCCGCCGCAGGGCTTCACGATCCACCCGAAGCTCAAGCAGCTCATGGACAAGCGCGCCAAGATGGTCCACGAGGGCGGCATCGACTGGCCGATGGCCGAGCTGCTCGCCTTCGGCACGCTCCTCAAGGAGGGCACCCCGGTGCGCCTTGCCGGTCAGGACAGCCGGCGCGGCACGTTCGTGCAGCGGCACGCGGTCCTCATCGACAAGGACAACGCGGAGGAGTGGACCCCGCTGCTCTACCTCGGCGAGGGCCAGGCCCGCTTCTGGGTCTACGACTCGCTGCTGTCCGAGTACGCGGCCATGGGCTTCGAGTACGGGTACTCGGTTGAGCGGCCCGACGCGCTCGTGCTCTGGGAGGCCCAGTTCGGCGACTTCGCCAACGGCGCCCAGACGATCGTCGACGAGTTCATCTCCAGCTCGGAGCAGAAGTGGGGCCAGCGCAGCTCGGTCGTGCTCCTTCTGCCGCACGGGTACGAGGGCCAGGGGCCCGACCACAGCTCGGCGCGCATCGAGCGCTACCTGCAGCTGTGCGCCGAGAACAACATGACGGTCGCGTACCCCTCGACCGCCGCGTCCTACTTCCACCTCCTGCGCCGGCAGGCCTACAACCGCCCGCGCACGCCGCTCGTCGTCTTCACCCCGAAGTCGATGCTGCGCAGCAAGGCGGCGGCCAGCGACGTCGAGGCGTTCACGACCGGCGGCTTCAGGCCCGTGCTCGCCGACCACGAGGGCGTGACGGGTGACGTGACGCGCGTCCTGTTCGCCTCCGGAAAGGTCGTCCACGAGCTCGACGCCGAGCGCGAGAAGCGCGGTGACCGCTCGACGGCCATCATCCGCGTGGAGCAGCTCTACCCGATTCCCGAGAAGGAGATCAAGGAGGCGGCCGCCCGCTACCCCGGCGCCGAGCTCGTCTGGGTCCAGGACGAACCGCGCAACCAGGGTGCCTGGCCGCTCATGGCCCAGTGGCTGCACGAGGACCTCTGCGAGATGGGCGAGAACCGTCCCTGGCGGGTCGTGGCCCGCAAGGCCGCCGCGTCGCCCGCGACCGGCTCGTCGAAGAAGCACGCGAGCGAGCAGGCCGAGCTGCTGGCCCGGGCGTTCGACCGCTGAGCCGGCACGTCACGACGCTCCCCCGTCCGAGGACCCCCGCCATCCGTGGCGGGGGTCCTCGCGGCTGTTCGGCCCGCCTGCGCCGACGCCCGCGACGGACGCGATAACCTCCCCACGTGTACTTCACCGACCGGGGCATCGAGGAGCTGGCGGCTCGACGCGGCGAGGAGGAGGTCACCCTCGAGTGGCTCGCCGAGCAGCTGCGCCTCTTCGTCGACCTCAACCCCGAGTTCGAGGTGCCGGTCGAGCGCCTGGCCACCTGGCTCGCCCGGCTGGACGACGACGAGGACTGACCCGTGAGCGACAGCAGCGACAGCGACACCCGAGACCCGTACGGCGTGGGCCCGGCCTATCCCTCGTCGCACACCCAGTTCACCGACTCGACGCCGAACCGCTACCCGACGCCGTCGCCGCCGGACGAGCCGGCCGCGCCCGAGGAGGCGCCGTACTACACGCCGAGCGCCGAGCTGACCGTCACCGAGGGCGTCCGCGACGTCGGCATGGTCTTCGTCGGCGCCTCGATGACCGCCGGCTACGGCGACCCGAAGGGCCTCGGCTGGGTCGGCCGCGTCGTCGCGCGGACTCAGCACCCCGACCTCGACCTCACCGCCTACAACCTCGGCGTCCGGGGCAACACCTCCGGTGACGTCGTGGCCCGCTGGGGGGCCGAGTGCCATCCACGCTGGAAGGGCCGCGGCGAGCGCCGCCTCGTGCTGTCGGTCGGCACCAACGACGTCGTGTCGGGCATGACGATGGCCCGCTCGCGGCTCAACCTCGCCAACATCC
This sequence comes from Monashia sp. HAY1-5C, assembly GCF_056755255.1. Taxonomy (NCBI): domain Bacteria; kingdom Bacillati; phylum Actinomycetota; class Actinomycetes; order Micrococcales; family Intrasporangiaceae; genus Intrasporangium; species Monashia sp. HAY1-5C. The sequence goes on from NZ_JBPGXG010000113.1 coordinate 12,242, forward strand.
TCGACGAGGCGACGAACGCCGGCATCGGCGTCTTCGTCGTGGGCCTGGCCCCGAGCCTCGACGCCGAGCTCAACCGGCGCCTGGAGGCGCTCGCCGAGGCACAGGCGGACGTGTGCGCGCGGCGCGGCATCACCTACGTCGACTGCTTCCGCCCGCTCGTCACGCACGACCAGTGGATGGCCGACCTCGCCGCGAGCCCCGACCGTGCCCACCCCGGCCAGGCCGGTTACGGGCTCATCGCGTGGCTCGTGCTCCACAACGGCTGGAACGACTGGCTCTCGCTCAGCTGACGGGTCGTCCGCCGCGCCCGCCCGAGCCCTCAGAGCCGTCGGAGCCGTCGGGCTTGTCCGTCTCGTCGGGCTCGCCGGTCTCGTCCGGGTCGTCCGGCTCGGCGCCCGGGCCGCGACGCATCGGTGAGGCCAGCGCCGCGCCGATGCTGGCCAGCGCCATCGCGGCGACGCCGAGCGCCACCGGCGTCCGGCCCGAGTCGTGCAGCGACCAGGCCACGGGCAGCAGCAGGGCGTTCCACAGCAGCGTCGGCGTGCGCGGCCAGTCCGCGGCCCGGAACCAGCCTCGGGCCAGGGCGCCGAGGCCCGCGCCGAAGACGAGGATGAGCAGGCCCGAGGTCACCGCCGTCGTCACGGTGGCGGTCGCGCCGGCCGCGATCTCGTAGCCGTAGAAGGCCGCGAAGCCGACGACGACGAGCGCCTCGAGGAGGGTCAGGACGCCGGCCAGCCGCGCGGGTCCGACGGTGGTGGCCACTGGCCGTGACGGCGGGGTCGGGGCGGCGCTCACCGGCGAAGCGTACCGAGCCGTCGCGCACGCCCGGTGGACCGGTCTGGAACTGGGAGGGATCTGCCGATAAGATCTTTCCTTGGTGTGATCTGCGCCCGCGGCGTTGAACACGGACATGGATGTCGGTCACACTGGTTCACGGCCTCGACGCGTACGGAACACCTTCGTGCGCGTCGTCGTTGGTCAGGGGGTGACCCCCTGGACCACCTCCGCCGAGACCCAGGCACCGACAATGACGATGGCGCCCGAGACCTGCAGCAGGACGGCACCCCGCTCCTGCCTGCCGCAACCAACCTGAAGGAGCAAGATCCGCATGGACTGGCGCGACCGCGCTGCCTGCCTGGATGCCGACCCCGAGCTGTTCTTCCCGATCGGGAACACCGGCCCGGCCATCCTGCAGATCGAGGAGGCCAAGGCCGTGTGCCGGACCTGCCCCGTCATCGACACCTGCCTCAAGTGGGCGCTCGAGACCGGCCAGGACGCCGGCGTCTGGGGCGGCCTCTCCGAGGACGAGCGCCGAGCGCTCAAGCGTCGCAACGCGCGCGCCCGTCGAGCGGGCTGAAGCCGGCGACCACCCTCATCGCACCCGACGCGAGCCCGGTGACCTCACGGTCGCCGGGCTTTTCGTTGCTCCGGTCGAGGAGGCCCGGCCTCAGTCGAGGGGCCGCAGGCTCGCGGTGAACCGGGCGCGGGTGCCGTGCGGGAACAGTGGCTCCCACGTGATGCGTCCCTGCAGGTCGGCCACGAGGGACTGGACGATCTGGGTGCCGAGGCCCGAGCCGGGACGCCGGGCCGGGTCGATGCCCTTGCCGTCGTCCTCCACCGACACGACGACCATGGACCTGCCCCGCTCGTCGGTCTGCCGGTCGACGTGGATGCGCACCTGTCCCCCGGCGTCACCGAGGCCGTGCTCGATGGCGTTCTGCACCAGCTCGCTCATGATCATGGCCAGCGCCGTCGCGTCCTCGGCACGGATGCTGCCGAAGGAGCCCTCGGTGGCGGCTCGCACCGGTGCCCCGTTCGCCGCCACCTCGACGACGGCGTTGAGGCCGCGCTGGGCGATCGCGTCGAAGTCGACGGTCTCGTCGAACCCCTGGCTCAGCTGGTCGTGGACCATCGCGATGGTGCCGACCCGACGCTCGGCTTCCTCGAGCGCGACCCTCGCCTCACCCTGCGGCACGCGACGCGCCTGGAGCCGCAGGAGCGCCGCCACGGACTGGAGGTTGTTCTTGACCCGGTGGTGGATCTCGCGGATGGTCGCGTCCTTGGTCATCAGCTCGCGCTCGCGCCGGCGCAGCTCGCCGACGTCGCGCAGGAGCACGATGGCTCCGAACCGCTGACCGGCCTCGGTGAGCGGGATGGCGCGCATCGACACCGTCGTGCCACCGGCGACGACCTCGGTCCGCCAGGGCTGGCGGCCGGTGACGACGAGCGGCAGCCCCTCGTCGACCGGGTACGACTCGCGCACGTTGTCGGTGACGATCTGCGCGAGGCTCGCGCCGACGACCTCGCCGAGGTGACCGAGGCGGTGCAAGGCCGAGACGGCGTTCGGGCTCGCGTAGGTGACGACTCCGTCCACGTCGAGGCGGATGACGCCGTCACCGACGCGCGGGGCTCCGCGACGCAGCCCGGTGGGGGCGCTGCCGTGGGGGAACTCGCCGCCCGTGATCATCCGGCACAGGGCGTCGGCGGTGGCCAGGTAGGTCAGCTCGAGGCGGCTCGGGGTCCGCGTCGTCCAGAGGTTCGTGTGCCGGGTCATGACGGCGACGACGTGGCCACCGCGCACGACGGGGATGTACTCCTCGCGCACCGACTGGTCAGGTCCCTGCTCGTGCTGCACGACGACCTGTCGCACCCGCAGGATGCGCTGCTCGGCGGCGGCCTCGTCGAGCAGGTCACGGGTGCGTCCCGGGTCGGCGACCCGTCCGACCTGGTCGTCGACGAAGACGAGCTGGCCGGTGGTCGGGCGCACGTGGGCGACGGCCTCCCAGCGGTCACCCACCGAGCGGACCCACAGGACGAGGTCGGCGAAGGACAGGTCGGCCACCAGCTGCCAGTCGCCGACGAGCAGCTGCAACCACTCGACGTCATGGTCCGGCAGGTCGGTGCGTCCGCGCAGGAGCTCGCTCAGGGTGGCCACTCCACGAGCCTAGTGAGCCCCCGCGGGACGTCGCGGCGCCGCCCGGCACCTGGCCCCGGACGCGCCGGTGGGGGGGTCAGGGGGGGGACCCCCGGGGTCTTCCGCCACGCGGGCAAACGGGACAAGTTTGGGGTAGGCCGTATATTTCT
>NZ_JBPGXG010000114.1:0-15175 GCF_056755255.1 Monashia sp. HAY1-5C
CGGCTGAGCGTCGCGCGCGGCGACCGGAGACCAGTGCCAGAGACGATCCTCCTCGGACCGCAGCGGTTCACCACGACGGTGCAACCGGTCGTGCGGTCCCTCGACGTGCCCGGGCGCGTCGCCGTCGTCAACGCCGGCTGGGAGGAGCGCGAGTCCGATGACGCCGAGCTGAACGGCCTGCTCGACGGCCGTGGTGTCAACCTGCGCCTGTACCACCGGATGATCGACGTGCTCACGAAGGACCGGCGGGTCGCCGCCGCCGCGCTCGCCTTCCGCGACCGCCAGGACGAGCTGCGTGCCTTCTACGGCATCCGGCTGCAGAGCGCCGTCGACGCCGTTCACGCGGTTGCCCACCGCACCTCGCTGCACGGTGTCGGCCCGGTGGCCGTCGAGGCGGCGATCGAGGCGGTGCGCGACGTCGACCGCTGGTACTCCGCCGAGCTCGCCGGCCTGTACGCCGCCACGTTCGAGCGCACGCCGCGCGAGGAGAGCGAGCTCATCGGCTGGCACCGGGGCGAGATCGGCGCCGTCCTCGACGAGTGCGGGGCGCTCGTCGTCGCCGGCGGCGACGTGCGCACGCTGCTGCGCACGCTGCGGCTGTTCGACGTGACGCTGCGGGCCGAGCAGCACGTCGTGGCGTGGTCGGCCGGTGCGATGGTCCTCACCGACCGGGTCGTGCTCTTCCACGACCACACCCCGCACGGCGTCACGGCCGCGGAGGTGCACGACACCGGGCTCGGACGCGTCCCCGGGCTGCTCGTCCTGCCGCACGCCCGACGCCGGCTGCGCCTCGAGGACCACGAGCGCATGTCCGTGCTGGCCCGGCGTTTTCCCGAGCACCGGCTCGTGCTGCTCGACGACGGCGCGGTGGTGCGCCTCAAGGCCGGTGCGCCCCCGGCGGCCGACCCGTTGCCGGAGGGGACGCGCTACCTCGACGTCACGGGGCACGTCGCCGTGGAGGGGGCCGCATGAGCACCCCGACACGCCTGGCCGTCAACGGCCTGCGCGACCGCGTCCCGCTGGACGGCCCGGCCATCGACCGGTTCATCGCCCGGTGGGGGTGCCCGATCATCGAGGGCGAGCGCGCCACCTTCCTCTACCGTGGCGACGTCGACGAGGCGTGGATCCGCCACCGCGTCGTCGGGCTGCCGGACCCCTTGCCGCTCAAGCGGATCGGCGAGTCCGACCTGTGGGCCGTCACGACCGTGCTCCCCGAGGGCTCACGCGTCGAGTACCAGGTCGAGATCCGCAAGGGGGATCACCACGAGCGCTTCAACGACCCGCTCAACCCCCGTCTGGCGCACAGCCCGATGGGGTCCTCGTCGGTGTGCGCGGCGGTCGGCTACCGCGTCCCGGACTGGGTCTCGTTCGACCCCGAGGCGCGGCAGGGCACCCTCGTCGAGGAGGTCGTGCGCAGCAAGGCCCTGCGCCGCGACCAGCCCGTCCAGATCTACCTGCCCGCGCGGTTCAACCGGGCGCAGCGCTACCCGCTCCTCGTCGTCCACGACGGCACGGACTACCTCGAGTACGCGGCGATGCGGACCGTGCTCGACAACCTCATCCACCGGCTCGACGTCGACCCGCTCGTCGTCGCCTTCGTGGCGCCGCGCGACCGGCTCAAGGAGTACCCGAACCACGCGCCCCACGCCCGGTTCGTCGCGCGCGAGCTCGTCCCCCTGCTCACCGAACGGCTGCCGCTGGAGGACGCGCCCGAGGCCCGCTGCCTCATGGGTTCCTCGTTCGGCGGCATCGCGTCGCTGTCGACGGCCGTGCGCTACCCGGGGCTCTTCGGCTCTCTCGTGCTCCAGTCGGCATCCCTCGTCTTCACCGACATCGGGTTCGACCACGGCGGCGGGCCGGCGTTCGACCCCGTCGTGAAGTTCGTCAACCGGTACAGGGCACGGCCGACGGCGGTCGTGGACCGCATCCACATGTCGTGCGGCGTCTACGAGCCGCTCATCACGCCGAACCGGTCGATGGTGCCCGTGTTCCGGCACACCGGCATGCGGGTGCGGTACACCGAGGCCCGCGACGGCCACAACTGGGAGAACTGGCGCGACCGCCTCGGCGACGCGCTGACGTGGGTCTTCCCGGGGCCGCAGAAGTTCGTGTACGAGTGACGACACACGTCGAGGGCAGGAGCTGACGCATGAAGGTGACGGACCGCTGGTACTCCGACCGGCTCGGGCAGGACATCACGGTGGCCCGCTGGGGCACGTGGGGTGCGCCGGTGCTCCTGTTCCCGACGGCGGGCGGCGACGCCGAGGAGGTCGAGCGGCACCGGCTCGTCGACCACCTCATGCCGCTCGTCGACGCCGGACGCGCCAAGGTGTACTCGTGCGACAGCGTCGCGGGCCAGGCGATGGCCGAGCGCCGCGGGTCCACCGAGTACCGGATGGCCCTCTTCAACGCCTTCCACGACGCCGTCGCCTCCGAGATCATCCCGGCGATCCACTCCGACAGCGGCGGCCGGATGCGCGTCGTCGTCGCCGGGGCCTCGATCGGCGCCTTCAACGCGCTCGCGGTCACGTGCCGCTACCCGCACCTCGTCGACGCCGCCGTCTGCATGAGCGGCACCTACGCCATCGAGAAGTTCATCGGGGGCCGCTTCACGGAGGACCTCTACTTCAGCTCGCCGCTGCACTTCCTGCCCGACCTCGACGGGCCGGACCTCGAGGCGCTGCGCCAGCGGATGGTCGTCCTCGCGTCGGGCAGCGGTCGGTGGGAGGACGTCGGCGAGGCCTGGGCGGTCGCGGACGTCCTCGGGGCCAAGGGCATCCCGAACCGGGTCGACGACTGGGGGCCGACCTACGACCACGATTGGCCGACGTGGTGGCAGATGCTGCCGACCTACCTCGACGACCTGCTGCCGTGACGCCATGACGCCGTGACGCGTGACGCCGTGACGCGTGACGCGTGACGCGTGACGCCATGACGCCGTGATCGCGCCGTCGGTACGCTCCGAGCATGAGCCGGATCTTCACGACGAGCGTCGCGTCGGTGTACCCGCTCTACGTCGCGAAGGCCGAGCGCAAGGGCCGAACGCGGGCCGAGGTCGACGAGGTCATCGAGTGGCTGACCGGCTTCGACGACGCCAGGCTCCGCGAGCACCTCGAGGCCGGCACGACCTTCGAGGAGTTCTTCGCGGACGCCCGGCTCAACCCGAACGCGGCGAAGATCACCGGGGTCGTCTGCGGCGTCCGGGTCGAGCAGGTCGAGGACCCGCTCATGCAGAAGATCCGGTACCTCGACAAGCTCGTCGACGAGCTGGCGAGGGGCAAGCCCCTGGGCAAGGTCCTCCGCGCCTGAGGGCCACGCCCGGTCAGTCGTCGAAGGTATTCCAGCAGATCGGGCTGCGCAGGCGCTGGTCGTCGAGGACGAGCTCGCGGATGGCATCGGGGAGCCGGTCGCGCTGCCAGTCCCGCTCGCGCAGCCGCGCGGCCTCCGCCTCGTCGCCGGGGACCGACGCCGACGCGGCACGGATCGCGTAGGCGGCCGCGCCGAGCTCGTGCGCGGCGACGTGGGCGACGGCCACGGCCTGGCCGGCCGACAGGGCGGCGAACCGCGCCGGGTCGGGCAGCCCGCGTCCGGCGGCGTTGGCGGTGAAGGCCGCCTGGTGGGCCACGCGCATCGGCACCTCTCCGCGGATCCACGACCGGGTGATGTCGAGGGCCTCGTGGACCCGCCGGTCCCCGGTACCGGCGGCCTCGAAGAGCGGCAGCACGTGCTCGGCGCAGGCGAGCGCCCACTCGGCGAGCAGCCGGTGGTCCTCGTCGGTGAGGGTGCCGCCGCGGCGGATCGTGATGAACCGCGGGTCACGCTGGGTCGGCAGGATCGGCACCCGGCCATTGTGACCCCGACTCGCGCGCTGCTGAACGAAGCGCGCGAAACGTGGGTCCGGCGCGCAAACTTTGGCGCGCGGGAACCCTGGATCGCGCGCTGGTGACGATCTGCACCCTGGCGGTGTTCTTCGGCGTCGATCCAGGAGGAGGTCCTCGCGCGTGCCCGGATGTTTCGCGCGCTGCTGAACGAAGCGCGCGAAACGTGGGTCCGGCGCGCAAACTTTGGCGCGCGGGAACCCGGGATCGCGCGCTCCGACGATCCGCCCACGGCGGAAAGTCCGTGACGGATTATGCTCGCCACCATCTGCAGCCGATCACCAACGCGCACCACGCCCGAGCCCCCCGAAAGGCGGCCCACCCGATGACGGAACCGATGACGTCCGGCCCGGACCTGCGGCTCGCCGTCATCGGCTTCGGCCTGCGTGCCAGCCTCGTCCGGTACGCCCACCGCCCCGGCGAGGGCAGCCGCGTCACCGTCGTGTGCGACACGGCCGAGCGCGGACGCCGCGACGCCGCCGAGCGCGTCGAGGGGGTCCGCCTCGTCGCCAGCCTCGACGAGCTGCTCTCGGGGCAGGTGCGGCCCGACGTCGACGCCGTCCTCGTCCTCACGCCGGACCACCTCCACGCGGACCACGCCGTGCGCACCCTCGAGGCGGGGCTGCCGACCTTCGTCGAGAAGCCGCTCGCGACGACCGTCGAGGACGCCGACCGCATCCTCGCGGCCGCTGCGCGCAGCCGCACCCGCCTCTACGTCGGGCACAACATGCGTCACCTGCCGGTGGTCCGGGCCATGCGCGAGGTCGTCGAGGCCGGCACGATCGGGGCCGTCAAGGCGGTCTGGTGCCGCCACTTCGTCTCGGCCGGCGGCGACTACTACTTCAAGGACTGGCACGCCGACCGCACCCGCACGACGGGCCTGCTCCTGCAGAAGGGCGCCCACGACATCGACGTCATCCACTGGCTCGCCGGGGCCTACACCCGACGCGTCGCGGCCGTGGGTGACCTCGCCGTCTACGGTGCCATCACCGACCGGCGCGACAACTCGGACCGGCGGATGGCGGACTGGTACTCGCTCGAGAGCTGGCCACCCACCGCTCAGCGCGAGCTGCACCCCGTCGTCGACGTCGAGGACATCTCGATGGCCAACCTCGTCCTCGACGGCGGCGTGCTCGCCAGCTACCAGCAGTGCCACTTCACGCCCGACTACTGGCGCAACTACACGGTCATCGGCACGAGGGGCCGCCTCGAGAACTTCGGCGACGGCCCCGGCGCGCGCGTCAAGGTGTGGACCCGGCGCACCGACACCTACCGCGAGGACGCCGACGAGGTGATCGAGATCCCGCCGGCCGACGCGACCGGGCACGGCGGCGCCGACCCGCTGCTCGTGGCCGAGTTCGTCCGGTTCGCCCGCGAGGGCGGCCCGACGATGACCTCACCGGTCGCCGCGCGCGAGGCCGTGGCGGCCGCGGTGTGCGCGACGGCGTCGCTGCGCTCGGGTGGCGGGGCCGTCGACGTGCCGTGCCTCGACGCGGACGTCGCGGGGTGGTTCGCGACCGGGCAGGCCTGAGGCCCGTCACCCTCGCCGGGGCGCCGCCCTGAGCGGACCGGGTCCGTACCGGTCCGTCCGCCGCCCGGCGCAGACGTCGACGGTGGCCGTGGGCGGGGCCGGATAGACTGCGCCGCACAGTACCGGGCGTCGTCCGGCAGGCGCGGCGGCCGGGCCGGCACCGTCCACCGCCTCGCCGGTCCCCGTACGGGTCGGCCCCTTGAGCAGCGAAGGAACCCCCCGTGCCTCGACGCGTCGCCCGCCACGCAGCGGTCGCTGTCGCCGGGCTCGTCGCGCTGCTCGCGTCCGCCTGCACCGATGCCACGCCGGGCGCCGGCCCGACGGCAACCGGCACCGCCGTCACGTCGCCGGCCACGGCGCCCGCCCCGACGGAGACGACCCGGGAGCCGCTCGTCGTCGACACCGTCTTCGACCACGCGACCCTGGACCCGACGCGCCAGTTCGACCGCAGCGGCCTGCTCGTGTCGAAGGCGGTCTACCAGACCCTGACCGACCTCGACCGCACCGACCCGACGAAGGTCGTCCCGGGCATCGCCGAGTACACCCTCTCGCCCGAGGGCCGGTGGCTGACCATGCGCCTGCGCCGGGGCCTCGTGTTCTCCGACGGCACCCCGGTGACCACCGACGACGTCGTCTTCACCCTCCAGCGCGCGCAGGGCCTCGGCGGCACGGCGTCGGCCATCCTCGGCACCGTCAACATCGTCAAGGTCGACGACCGCACCTTCACGCTCAGCTCGCCGCGGTCGAACTTCGCGCTGCCGGCGATCCTGGCCAACCCGGCGTTCGGCATCCTCAACTCGGCGGCGGTCAAGGCCAACGGTGGCGCCATCGGCCCCGGCGACACCGCGGCCCGCTACCTGTCGGGGCACTCGGCCGGCTCCGGTCCCTACGTGCTCACCTCGGCCACGTCGGGCCGGGTCACGCTCGCGGCGAACCCCGTGTGGACCGGCGCGCCCCCTGCCTTCTCCGAGGTCGTGCTGCGCGACGTCGCGCCCCGGGACCAGGTCGGGGACGTCCGGTCCGGACGCGCGGACGTCGCCCTCGACCTCTCACCGGCGCAGGCCGCGGCCCTGACGGCCGCGGCGACCGCCACCTCCACGTCCACCTCCACGGGCGGCGCACCGGCCACCGGCACCGCGCCCGCGTCGGGCACGGCGGCACCGGGGCCGGACGGGACGACGGGCACGGCGACGGGCACGACGACGGGCACGACGACGAACGGGACGACGGGCGACGCGCCCCGTCCCGTCGCCGTCACCGCGTCGAAGTCCTCGACGCTCGCCTTCCTCTCGCTCTCGCGCAACCCGTTCGTCAACCGGTGGACCGCCGACCCGTCCTTCGTCGAGGCGGTGCGCAAGGGTCTCGACGTCGACGCCCTGGCCCGGGCCGCGGGCGACGCGCACGCGGCCGCCGGCCTCGTGCCCTCAGGCATCGTCGGCTCGCTCGAGGACGGCGCCGTCCCGACGGTGCCTCCCGCTCCGACGCACACGGGCGACTCCACCGGCACCCCCGCCCCGCCCGGGGCGACGCCGTCGGCGCCCGGCACCGGCGACACGGGTCACACCGGTGGCACCGGCACGCCTGCCCCGGGTCGGACGGGTGCCTTCCCGCCGCCGACCGCCGTCCGCACCGCCGCACCTCGCGACCTCGCGGGCGCCCGTGCAGCGCTGCGTCGCTCGGGCTACCGCGGCGAGCCGGTCCCGCTCACCTATGCCGTCGACGTGCCGATCGCGGGCATCCAGCGCAGCACCATCGCGGCGCAGGTCCGGGACCAGCTCGCCGAGGTCGGCATCCGCGTCGTCCTCGACCCCAAGCCCTCGTCGAGCGCCCTCACCGCCTACCGGTCGGGCCGCAGCGCGTTCGGCCTGTGGAGCTGGAACCCCGACTACCCGGACCCGGAGAGCTACCTCGCCTTCGCCCCGGGCGAGCTCGTCGGCCTGCGCGCCGGCTGGCAGCGCGGCCAGGACGCCCTCGTCGACGGGCTGACCGAGGCGGCGCGCGAGTCCGTCGGTGACGACCGCCCGGGCGCCTACGCAGCCTGGCAGGTCGCGATGAACGAGCGGGGGCCGTTCGTGCCGCTCCTGCAGCCGATGACGCACGTGGCGACCGGGCCGCGCACGTGCGGGACGGTGCTCATGCCCCGACGCTACGGGACGCGTGCCAGCGACGGGTGCCGTGACGCGTCAGGAGATGGCCGCGAGGTCGACGGTCCACACCGGGTTGGCCGGGACCCGGTGCACGCGCGGCCCGGTCGCCACGTGCGTCATCGGCTGCAGGAGCGGCACGAACGGCCCCCGCTCGTTCATCGCGACCTGCCAGGCTGCGTAGGCGCCCGGGCGGTCGTCACCGACGGACTCGCGCGCCGCCTCGGTCAGCCCGTCGACGAGGGCGTCCTGGCCGCGCTGCCAGCCGGCGCGCAGGCCGACGAGCTCGCCCGGGGCGAAGGCGAGGTAGCTCTCCGGGTCCGGGTAGTCGGGGTTCCAGCTCCACAGGCCGAACGCGCTGCGGCCCGACCGGTAGGCGGTGAGGGCGCTCGACGAGGGCTTGGGGTCGAGGACGACGCGGATGCCGACCTCGGCGAGCTGGTCCCGGACCTGCGCCGCGATGGTGCTGCGCTGGATGCCCGCGATCGGCACGTCGACGGCATAGGTGAGCGGGACCGGCTCGCCGCGGTAGCCCGAGCGACGCAGCGCTGCACGGGCGCCCGCGAGGTCGCGAGGTGCGGCGGTGCGGACGGCGGTCGGCGGCGGGAAGGCACCCGTCCGACCCGGGGCAGGCGTGCCGGTGCCACCGGTGTGACCCGTGTCGCCGGTGCCGGGCGCCGACGGCGTCGCCCCGGGCGGGGCGGGGGTGCCGGTGGAGTCGCCCGTGTGCGTCGGAGCGGGAGGCACCGTCGGGACGGCGCCGTCCTCGAGCGAGCCGACGATGCCTGAGGGCACGAGGCCGGCGGCCGCGTGCGCGTCGCCCGCGGCCCGGGCCAGGGCGTCGACGTCGAGACCCTTGCGCACCGCCTCGACGAAGGACGGGTCGGCGGTCCACCGGTTGACGAACGGGTTGCGCGAGAGCGAGAGGAAGGCGAGCGTCGAGGACTTCGACGCGGTGACGGCGACGGGACGGGGCGCGTCGCCCGTCGTCCCGTTCGTCGTCGTGCCCGTCGTCGTGCCCGTCGCCGTGCCCGTCGTCCCGTCCGGCCCCGGTGCCGCCGTGCCCGACGCGGGCGCGGTGCCGGTGGCCGGTGCGCCGCCCGTGGAGGTGGACGTGGAGGTGGCGGTCGCCGCGGCCGTCAGGGCCGCGGCCTGCGCCGGTGAGAGGTCGAGGGCGACGTCCGCGCGTCCGGACCGGACGTCCCCGACCTGGTCCCGGGGCGCGACGTCGCGCAGCACGACCTCGGAGAAGGCAGGGGGCGCGCCGGTCCACACGGGGTTCGCCGCGAGCGTGACCCGGCCCGACGTGGCCGAGGTGAGCACGTAGGGACCGGAGCCGGCCGAGTGCCCCGACAGGTAGCGGGCCGCGGTGTCGCCGGGGCCGATGGCGCCACCGTTGGCCTTGACCGCCGCCGAGTTGAGGATGCCGAACGCCGGGTTGGCCAGGATCGCCGGCAGCGCGAAGTTCGACCGCGGCGAGCTGAGCGTGAAGGTGCGGTCGTCGACCTTGACGATGTTGACGGTGCCGAGGATGGCCGACGCCGTGCCGCCGAGGCCCTGCGCGCGCTGGAGGGTGAAGACGACGTCGTCGGTGGTCACCGGGGTGCCGTCGGAGAACACGAGGCCCCGGCGCAGGCGCATGGTCAGCCACCGGCCCTCGGGCGAGAGGGTGTACTCGGCGATGCCCGGGACGACCTTCGTCGGGTCGGTGCGGTCGAGGTCGGTCAGGGTCTGGTAGACCGCCTTCGACACGAGCAGGCCGCTGCGGTCGAACTGGCGCGTCGGGTCCAGGGTCGCGTGGTCGAAGACGGTGTCGACGACGAGCGGCTCCCGGGTCGTCTCCGTCGGGGCGGGCGCCGTGGCCGGCGACGTGACGGCGGTGCCGGTTGCCGTCGGGCCGGCGCCCGGCGTGGCATCGGTGCAGGCGGACGCGAGCAGCGCGACGAGCCCGGCGACAGCGACCGCTGCGTGGCGGGCGACGCGTCGAGGCACGGGGGGTTCCTTCGCTGCTCAAGGGGCCGACCCGTACGGGGACCGGCGAGGCGGTGGACGGTGCCGGCCCGGCCGCCGCGCCTGCCGGACGACGCCCGGTACTGTGCGGCGCAGTCTATCCGGCCCCGCCCACGGCCACCGTCGACGTCTGCGCCGGGCGGCGGACGGACCGGTACGGACCCGGTCCGCTCAGGGCGGCGCCCCGGCGAGGGTGACGGGCCTCAGGCCTGCCCGGTCGCGAACCACCCCGCGACGTCCGCGTCGAGGCACGGCACGTCGACGGCCCCGCCACCCGAGCGCAGCGACGCCGTCGCGCACACCGCGGCCGCCACGGCCTCGCGCGCGGCGACCGGTGAGGTCATCGTCGGGCCGCCCTCGCGGGCGAACCGGACGAACTCGGCCACGAGCAGCGGGTCGGCGCCGCCGTGCCCGGTCGCGTCGGCCGGCGGGATCTCGATCACCTCGTCGGCGTCCTCGCGGTAGGTGTCGGTGCGCCGGGTCCACACCTTGACGCGCGCGCCGGGGCCGTCGCCGAAGTTCTCGAGGCGGCCCCTCGTGCCGATGACCGTGTAGTTGCGCCAGTAGTCGGGCGTGAAGTGGCACTGCTGGTAGCTGGCGAGCACGCCGCCGTCGAGGACGAGGTTGGCCATCGAGATGTCCTCGACGTCGACGACGGGGTGCAGCTCGCGCTGAGCGGTGGGTGGCCAGCTCTCGAGCGAGTACCAGTCCGCCATCCGCCGGTCCGAGTTGTCGCGCCGGTCGGTGATGGCACCGTAGACGGCGAGGTCACCCACGGCCGCGACGCGTCGGGTGTAGGCCCCGGCGAGCCAGTGGATGACGTCGATGTCGTGGGCGCCCTTCTGCAGGAGCAGGCCCGTCGTGCGGGTGCGGTCGGCGTGCCAGTCCTTGAAGTAGTAGTCGCCGCCGGCCGAGACGAAGTGGCGGCACCAGACCGCCTTGACGGCCCCGATCGTGCCGGCCTCGACGACCTCGCGCATGGCCCGGACCACCGGCAGGTGACGCATGTTGTGCCCGACGTAGAGGCGGGTGCGGCTGCGCGCAGCGGCCGCGAGGATGCGGTCGGCGTCCTCGACGGTCGTCGCGAGCGGCTTCTCGACGAAGGTCGGCAGCCCCGCCTCGAGGGTGCGCACGGCGTGGTCCGCGTGGAGGTGGTCCGGCGTGAGGACGAGGACGGCGTCGACGTCGGGCCGCACCTGCCCCGAGAGCAGCTCGTCGAGGCTGGCGACGAGGCGGACCCCCTCGACGCGCTCGGCGGCGTCGCGGCGTCCGCGCTCGGCCGTGTCGCACACGACGGTGACGCGGCTGCCCTCGCCGGGGCGGTGGGCGTACCGGACGAGGCTGGCACGCAGGCCGAAGCCGATGACGGCGAGCCGCAGGTCCGGGCCGGACGTCATCGGTTCCGTCATCGGGTGGGCCGCCTTTCGGGGGGCTCGGGCGTGGTGCGCGTTGGTGATCGGCTGCAGATGGTGGCGAGCATAATCCGTCACGGACTTTCCGCCGTGGGCGGATCGTCGGAGCGCGCGATCCCGGGTTCCCGCGCGCCAAAGTTTGCGCGCCGGACCCACGTTTCGCGCGCTTCGTTCAGCAGCGCGCGAAACATCCGGGCACGCGCGAGGACCTCCTCCTGGATCGACGCCGAAGAACACCGCCAGGGTGCAGATCGTCACCAGCGCGCGATCCAGGGTTCCCGCGCGCCAAAGTTTGCGCGCCGGACCCACGTTTCGCGCGCTTCGTTCAGCAGCGCGCGAGTCGGGGTCACAATGGCCGGGTGCCGATCCTGCCGACCCAGCGTGACCCGCGGTTCATCACGATCCGCCGCGGCGGCACCCTCACCGACGAGGACCACCGGCTGCTCGCCGAGTGGGCGCTCGCCTGCGCCGAGCACGTGCTGCCGCTCTTCGAGGCCGCCGGTACCGGGGACCGGCGGGTCCACGAGGCCCTCGACATCACCCGGTCGTGGATCCGCGGAGAGGTGCCGATGCGCGTGGCCCACCAGGCGGCCTTCACCGCCAACGCCGCCGGACGCGGGCTGCCCGACCCGGCGCGGTTCGCCGCCCTGTCGGCCGGCCAGGCCGTGGCCGTCGCCCACGTCGCCGCGCACGAGCTCGGCGCGGCCGCCTACGCGATCCGTGCCGCGTCGGCGTCGGTCCCCGGCGACGAGGCGGAGGCCGCGCGGCTGCGCGAGCGGGACTGGCAGCGCGACCGGCTCCCCGATGCCATCCGCGAGCTCGTCCTCGACGACCAGCGCCTGCGCAGCCCGATCTGCTGGAATACCTTCGACGACTGACCGGGCGTGGCCCTCAGGCGCGGAGGACCTTGCCCAGGGGCTTGCCCCTCGCCAGCTCGTCGACGAGCTTGTCGAGGTACCGGATCTTCTGCATGAGCGGGTCCTCGACCTGCTCGACCCGGACGCCGCAGACGACCCCGGTGATCTTCGCCGCGTTCGGGTTGAGCCGGGCGTCCGCGAAGAACTCCTCGAAGGTCGTGCCGGCCTCGAGGTGCTCGCGGAGCCTGGCGTCGTCGAAGCCGGTCAGCCACTCGATGACCTCGTCGACCTCGGCCCGCGTTCGGCCCTTGCGCTCGGCCTTCGCGACGTAGAGCGGGTACACCGACGCGACGCTCGTCGTGAAGATCCGGCTCATGCTCGGAGCGTACCGACGGCGCGATCACGGCGTCATGGCGTCACGCGTCACGCGTCACGCGTCACGGCGTCACGCGTCACGGCGTCATGGCGTCACGGCAGCAGGTCGTCGAGGTAGGTCGGCAGCATCTGCCACCACGTCGGCCAATCGTGGTCGTAGGTCGGCCCCCAGTCGTCGACCCGGTTCGGGATGCCCTTGGCCCCGAGGACGTCCGCGACCGCCCAGGCCTCGCCGACGTCCTCCCACCGACCGCTGCCCGACGCGAGGACGACCATCCGCTGGCGCAGCGCCTCGAGGTCCGGCCCGTCGAGGTCGGGCAGGAAGTGCAGCGGCGAGCTGAAGTAGAGGTCCTCCGTGAAGCGGCCCCCGATGAACTTCTCGATGGCGTAGGTGCCGCTCATGCAGACGGCGGCGTCGACGAGGTGCGGGTAGCGGCACGTGACCGCGAGCGCGTTGAAGGCGCCGATCGAGGCCCCGGCGACGACGACGCGCATCCGGCCGCCGCTGTCGGAGTGGATCGCCGGGATGATCTCGGAGGCGACGGCGTCGTGGAAGGCGTTGAAGAGGGCCATCCGGTACTCGGTGGACCCGCGGCGCTCGGCCATCGCCTGGCCCGCGACGCTGTCGCACGAGTACACCTTGGCGCGTCCGGCGTCGACGAGCGGCATGAGGTGGTCGACGAGCCGGTGCCGCTCGACCTCCTCGGCGTCGCCGCCCGCCGTCGGGAACAGGAGCACCGGCGCACCCCACGTGCCCCAGCGGGCCACCGTGATGTCCTGCCCGAGCCGGTCGGAGTACCAGCGGTCCGTCACCTTCATGCGTCAGCTCCTGCCCTCGACGTGTGTCGTCACTCGTACACGAACTTCTGCGGCCCCGGGAAGACCCACGTCAGCGCGTCGCCGAGGCGGTCGCGCCAGTTCTCCCAGTTGTGGCCGTCGCGGGCCTCGGTGTACCGCACCCGCATGCCGGTGTGCCGGAACACGGGCACCATCGACCGGTTCGGCGTGATGAGCGGCTCGTAGACGCCGCACGACATGTGGATGCGGTCCACGACCGCCGTCGGCCGTGCCCTGTACCGGTTGACGAACTTCACGACGGGGTCGAACGCCGGCCCGCCGCCGTGGTCGAACCCGATGTCGGTGAAGACGAGGGATGCCGACTGGAGCACGAGAGAGCCGAAGAGCCCCGGGTAGCGCACGGCCGTCGACAGCGACGCGATGCCGCCGAACGAGGAACCCATGAGGCAGCGGGCCTCGGGCGCGTCCTCCAGCGGCAGCCGTTCGGTGAGCAGGGGGACGAGCTCGCGCGCGACGAACCGGGCGTGGGGCGCGTGGTTCGGGTACTCCTTGAGCCGGTCGCGCGGCGCCACGAAGGCGACGACGAGCGGGTCGACGTCGAGCCGGTGGATGAGGTTGTCGAGCACGGTCCGCATCGCCGCGTACTCGAGGTAGTCCGTGCCGTCGTGGACGACGAGGAGCGGGTAGCGCTGCGCCCGGTTGAACCGCGCGGGCAGGTAGATCTGGACGGGCTGGTCGCGGCGCAGGGCCTTGCTGCGCACGACCTCCTCGACGAGGGTGCCCTGCCGCGCCTCGGGGTCGAACGAGACCCAGTCCGGGACGCGGTAGCCGACCGCCGCGCACACCGACGAGGACCCCATCGGGCTGTGCGCCAGACGGGGGTTGAGCGGGTCGTTGAAGCGCTCGTGGTGATCCCCCTTGCGGATCTCGACCTGGTACTCGACGCGTGAGCCCTCGGGGAGCACGGTCGTGACGGCCCACAGGTCGGACTCGCCGATCCGCTTGAGCGGCAAGGGGTCCGGCAGCCCGACGACGCGGTGGCGGATCCACGCCTCGTCGACGTCGCCACGGTAGAGGAAGGTGGCGCGCTCGCCCTCGATGATCGGGCACCCCCACCGGGCGATGAACCGGTCGATGGCCGGGCCGTCCAGCGGGACGCGGTCGCGCAGGCCGTTGACGGCCAGGCGTGTCGGGGTGCTCATGCGGCCCCCTCCACGGCGACGTGCCCCGTGACGTCGAGGTAGCGCGTCCCCTCCGGCAACGGGTCGGCCGCCGGGGGCGCACCGGCCTTGAGGCGCACCACCGCGCCGTCGTCGAGCAGCACGAGCCGGTGCTCGGGAAAACGCCGGGCCAGCACGGACATGCGCTCGTGGTCCTCGAGGCGCAGCCGGCGTCGGGCGTGCGGCAGGACGAGCAGCCCGGGGACGCGTCCGAGCCCGGTGTCGTGCACCTCCGCGGCCGTGACGCCGTGCGGGGTGTGGTCGTGGAAGAGCACGACCCGGTCGGTGAGGACCATCGCACCGGCCGACCACGCCACGACGTGCTGCTCGGCCCGCAGCGTCACGTCGAACAGCCGCAGCGTGCGCAGCAGCGTGCGCACGTCGCCGCCGGCGACGACGAGCGCCCCGCACTCGTCGAGGACGGCGCCGATCTCGCCCCGGTGCCAGCCGATGAGCTCGCTCTCCTCGCGCGGCGTGCGCTCGAACGTGGCGGCGTACAGGCCGGCGAGCTCGGCGGAGTACCAGCGGTCGACGTCGCGCACCGCCTCGATCGCCGCCTCGACGGCCACCGGGCCGACACCGTGCAGCGAGGTGCGGTGGGCAACCGCGTGAACGGCGTCGACGGCGCTCTGCAGCCGGATGCCGTAGAAGGCACGCAGCTCGTCCTGGCGGTCGCGGAAGGCGAGCGCGGCGGCGGCGACCCGCCGGTCCTTCGTGAGCACGTCGATCATCCGGTGGTACAGGCGCAGGTTGACACCACGGCCGTCGAGCAGGCCGTTCAGCT
The DNA here is from genome assembly GCF_056755255.1 of Monashia sp. HAY1-5C. Taxonomy (NCBI): domain Bacteria; kingdom Bacillati; phylum Actinomycetota; class Actinomycetes; order Micrococcales; family Intrasporangiaceae; genus Intrasporangium; species Monashia sp. HAY1-5C. Next base: position 15,010 of record NZ_JBPGXG010000114.1, read on the forward strand.
CGGCGTCATCGGACTCGCGCTCCTCCCAGCCGGCGTTGACGACGGCGACGCGCCCGGGCACGTCGAGGGACCGCACGACCGGTTGCACCGTCGTGGTGAACCGCTGCGGTCCGAGGAGGATCGTCTCTGGCACTGGTCTCCGGTCGCCGCGCGCGACGCTCAGCCG
>NZ_JBPGXG010000115.1:0-15137 GCF_056755255.1 Monashia sp. HAY1-5C
ACGCGCCGGTAGGTCGTGGCCGCGGACGCGCTCCGGTAGTACCGCATGGTCGTCACCGTCCCCGTGAGGTCCTTGACGTACACGCCCGTGACGCGCTCGGGATCCTCCTCCAGGTACGTCGCGTCGACCCCTGCGTCCTCCAGGGTCCGCCTCAGCCTGCGCCCGAAGGCGTCGGAGCCGACCCTCCCGGCGAAACGCGTGGGGACGCCGAGCCGGGCGAGATGGACGGCGACGTTGAGCTCCGCGCCCCCGGCGGAGACGACGAGCTCGTCAGCCGACTCGAGCGAGGCCCCCGCCGGGGCGACGAGGGAGATCAGCGCCTCGCCGACGCACAGGACGGCGCCCATCACGGGGCCTCCGTCGCCGGACGGCCGCCGGGCGCCGTTCGCCGGGCCTGCAGTGCTGCGGCCACGGCGTGGAGGGCGAGGCCCTGTCCCCACAGCTGCGGCCGGTCGTCGCGGATGACGCTGTAGCCGAAGGGGACGAGCTGCAGCACCGTGCCGGCACTGACACGCGTCAGCGCACCGTCGTCGACGTACGCCAGGGACCCGGCCACGGCGCGCCACCCCGCCGCCCCGACCGCCTCGGACAGCCCCGGCACGACCGTGACCGCACGCAGCATGGCGGCACCGAGCCCCGCCGCCGCGGACGTCTCGAGGATCCCGGCGTTCTCCGCCTGGTCGTCGACGAGCACGCTCCACACGCCGTGCTCGGGCTGGCACGCCGTCAGCGCGTCCAGCTGCCGACCGAGCCGGCCGCGCACGGCGGCGACCGTCCCGGCATCGGCGAGGTGGGGTTCACGGTCCGCGATCTCGAGGTACTCGACCGCCGACAGCGCCATCCAGGCGTTGGCCCGGCCCCAGAAGCACCGCACGGGACGACCCAGGTGGGAGCCGTGGACGAACAACCCGGTCTGCTCGTCCTGGAGGATCTCGGCGTGGGCGAGCCACTGCCGCCCCAGCTCCGACACCAGCGCCGGCTCGCTCCGCGCGACGCCGAGGTGCCCGAGGAACACGCCGCCCATGAACACCGTGTCGGCCCAGACGCCGTCGGGCCAGTGCTCGATGGCACCGTTGGCGGCCCGGGTCACCGCGGGAGAGGCCCGCAGCCACCCGAGCAGGCGGTCCGCGAGCGCGGCGCTCGACGGCCGCCCGTCGAGCACTGCCGCCGTCCCCGGAGCGAGGTGGTTGACGTGGTCCAGGACGACCTCGCCGACGGCCCGCTCGTCGAGCCAGGCCCGCACCCGGGGTGGGAACGGTCGTCCCGCGGCGTCGGCGAAACGGATGAGGCCGAGCAGGCACACGCCCTCGCCCCAGAAGAAGTCGGGCAGCCCGTCGCGCCAGGTGCGCTCCTCGATCTGCTCGCCGAGCCGGACCAGCGCCGCGGCGTCGAGGCGGGGTCCCGCCAGCGGAGGCCGCGGCGCAGCGGCGAGGCGGCTCGAGGTGAGGTCATGCCCGGCCATGACCGGCCCCCCGGGTGTCGAGCAGGGACGCCTCGACGCCACTCTCGGGGTGGGTCCGACGGCCTCGGTCGTAGTCGATGACGAGCCGTTCGCCCTCCCACTCGACCTCGAGCCGGTCCGCGCCGAGAACCTGCCGGCAGGCGGGGTTGTCCAGGTGCGGAGGATCCTGCGGGGTCCCGTCGACCCCGAGGGAGGTGTCGCGTCCGTCGACGACGAACGCGGTGTCCCACCCGAGCTGGAGGGTCCGGCCGTCACGGGACGTCCACGTCACCGTAGGGTTCCTGCGGCTGCTGTCGAAGACCGGGTCACGCAGCGCGGCAACGAAGTCCGCGAAGCTGCCGTCGACCGCTCGACGACCCACTGTCGCGACGTAGGCGGTCCCGTCACCCACCGGCCACCAGCACTGCCACGCCTCGTCGCCCGTGGTCTGGGGGGTGAAGCCCCCGGCCGTGGCGACCGCGACGTAGCCGTCACCGACCCGTCCCACGAGCCAGGGTCCCTGCTGCTGCCACTCGTCGAAGAGGTCAGCGGGGAACCACAGGTGGGTGGTGCCGAACCTGTCGTCGTCGGGGATGCGGTGCAGCACGAGAACGGTGTCCCGGTGCTGGTGGGCACGCGGCAGGACCCGCTGCCCGGCCCAGGCGCTCGGCCGGGCCGACGACCCGATCGTCGATGCCGCAGGATGCGTCGCGAACACCTGGACCTCCGACCCGAGCGTCGCGCCCCAGATGTGCTCTTGCAGGCCCGGGAGCCCGGCGCGGTAGTCCTGCACGCTCGAGAGCATGGCGTCGGGCGTGCGCCACACCCGGAGGTCCGACCCGTACGGGCGGGCGAGCAGGTCATGGTGCAGGCGGTACTCGCCGCGGTAGACCTGCCGGCCGTCCCACCCGTCGGGCTCGGCGCGGGCGACGGACCGGATCACCGGCGGCATCGTGTAGTGGCGAGCCGTGGCGAGGACCGTCGCCGGGAGGACGGCGTCGTTGAGGGCGCCGACTCCCCACAGCAGCACCATGATCGGCGCGGTCTCCTCGAAGCGGGCCGATCGAAGGGTGTGCGTGTACGAGCGACCGTGCGCGGCTGCGTGCACGCCCTGCCACGAGTTCGTGGCCAGGGTCAGCAGGACCTTGTCGAGCAGCGCCTCGGCAAGGAGCCTGAGCTCCTGCGACCTCGCGAGCTCGACAAGCGAGACGAGCGCGAAGCAGTCGATGGCGAGGTAGGCGTTCGAGTCGAACTCGCTGAACCCGCCGGCGAGCTTGCGACGCATCCACTCCTCGGCCAGAGGCGCGGCATGCTCGGCGTGCTCGCGTCCGGTCCAGCCGGAGTTGGTGAACGTCTCGTCGGCGAACATCTCGCCGACGAGGAGCTCGGCGGTGTGCCAGACGAACTGGTGGTTCTCGGTGAAGTAGCACATGGCGTCGAGACCCGGCTGGTCGATCCAGTACTTGAAGCCGGTCAGCGCACGGCGAACCCTGTCGCGGTCGCCGTCGCGCCACGACTCCTCGGGCAGCCGGTGCCACAGGTGCACCAGGCCGACCGCCTCGAAGTCGGCACAGTCGTACCGGGCCCCGATCATGCGCAGCGGTGTCTCGAGGTCGGCCCAGTCGACAGGACGGTCCGGGTCGAGCGCGTGCCGGGCGAGGGCGCGGGCCGACCCCGGCACGGCCGCCGCGCTGTGGCGCAACAGCCGCTCGCGCCAGGCGTCCGGCGTCTCGTCGGGGGCGTCCACCCGGGGGACTTCCGCCAGGGAGGCGACGCGGGCCGTGCGACACACGGGGACGTCGTCGCGGTCGACCCGCAGCGTCAGCTCGGTCTCACCGGTGCTGAGCATCGACGCCGCGCCCTCCGAGTCGGCCCCGTGGGGCTGGGCGAGGTGGAGGACCGCGCTCCCCCCGTCGAGCACGAGCGTCCTGTCGGGCCCTCCGGACACCGAGGCGCGCAGCCTGGCACCACGGGGACCACTGATGCGCGTCGTCCCGTCCCTGCTGGCCCACGGCCCCACCGCGAGGGACTCGAGCAGCTGCTCGGCGCTCCGCGAGGCGTGCTCGTCCGCGCCGGGCGACGGGATGACCACGCGCACCGGGAGCCCGTCGACGCGGACCGACACGATGTGCCGGCACTCCCGGAAGGCCACCTGCCAGGTGGCGACGTGCAGGGTGGTCGTCCCGGACTCGAGACGGACCCGCACGCGGTGGGAGATCGGCTCCATGTAGCTGAACTCGTCCGTGCGCAGCACCGGCGAGCCGTCGACGAACGCCACCACCGGACCCGTGCTCGCGATCTCGAGGTCGCGGTACTCGGCCTGGTCGACCTCGAGCGTCGTGGCGCAGACGGAGTGCCGGTACTCGGGCGTGAAGCAGAACCGGCTCCAGTCGACGAAGCCGTCGGCGCCCGTGTGGACGCGCTGCCACCGTCCCGTCGACGCGGCGTCGGCGTGAGAACGGGTCCACGTGAGCGCACCGCCTTCGACCACGGTCGGCAGCGGCTGGTCGGCCAGTAGCGGGTGGAGCGCGTGCAACCGTCGCTTGAGCGGCGCGACGTCGGGACCGTTCGTCAGCACCCACCTGCCGTCGGGGCCCCACGGGCTCCCCTGCGCGTCGAGGAGCTGCCCGAGATCGTCGCACGGCGCGCTCCAGGCGGGGCTCACGAGCCAGTCCCGGATGAGGCCCCGCTCGTCGAGGGTGTGCACGGTCCGTCCCGGCGGCGTGGCCGGTGGGTCGGTGGGGATCACTTGATGGCACCTTGGGAGAGTCCGGCGATGATCTGCCGCTGCAGCAGCAGGAAGATGACCACGATCGGCACGATGGTGACGACCGAGACGGCGAGGATCTGGTTGAACGGGATGGCCTGCTGGCTGGCGAACCGGGCGATGGCCACCGGGATGGTCTGCTTCGACTCGTCCTGCGCGACGATGAGCGGCCACAGGAAGTCGTTCCAGCGCCAGATCACCGAGAAGATCGCGACGACCGCGAGCGCGGGACGACTGAGCGGCAAGATGATCCGCCAGAAGATGGCCCACTCCCCCGCGCCGTCGACACGTGCCGCCTCGATCATCTCGTCGGGGAGGGTCAGCATGTACTGCCGGAGCAGGAACACGCCAGTGGGCGTCGCGGCCGGCGGGATGATGAGCCCGAGCAGGGAGTTGGTGAGCCCGAGCGAGGAGACGACCTGGTACACCGGCAGGAGGATCACCTGGAGCGGGATCATGATCGTGGCCAGCGTGATGAGGAAGAACACCGTGCGGCCCCGGAAGTTGTACTTGGCCAGGGCGTAGGCCGCCATCGAGTTGATCGCGAGGGTGAGAACGGTGGCCGCCACGGTGACGATCAGGCTGTTCGTCAGGTAGCGGCTGAAGTCGAACGCCTGCAGGCCGCTCGTGTAGTTGTCGACCGTAGGGTTCTGCGGCCACAGCGTCGGTGGCGTCTGCGCCAGCTCCTCGGCGCTCTTGAACGAGGAGAGGGCAGCCCACACCAGTGGGGCGACGACGACCATCGCGCCGGCGACGAGCAGCGTCGTCCGCACGACGGTGCTCGTCGACGGCGGCCGGCCCGACGTCGATGTCCACGCCGACGGCCTCCGCTCGGGAGCGCGCGCCGCGGTGTCGGCGGCGGTGAGGGTGCTCGTCATATCGCATCGCTCCTTCGCCCGAGGACGTAGTTCGCGAACGTCACCGCGAACACCACGACGAAGAGGATCACCGCGGCCGCGCTCGCGAGACCGTACTCGATCGGGTAGCTGAACCCGTTCTCGTAGATGTACTGGACCATCAGGGTCGTGGCGCTAACCGGGCCGCCACCGGTGAGCGTGAAGATGAAGTCGAAGGACTGGAAGCCGGCGATCGTCGCCAGGATGATGACGACCATCAACGTCGGCCGCAGCAGCGGCAGGGTGATGAGGCGGATCGCCTGCCATGGGGTCGTGCCGTCGATCCGGGCCGCCTCGTAGAGCGAGCCGTCGATCGACTGGAGACCCGACATGAGGATCATCGCGTAGAAGCCGAGGTGGATCCACGTCCCCACGATGACGATCGCGACCATCGCCAGACCCGGCTCGACGAGCCAGCCGGGCTGGCCGAGCCCGACGGCCGACAGCGCCTGGTTCACCATGCCGCGCTCCCGGTCGAAGGCCGCCCTCCAGACGATGCCCACGACCACGGGCGAGATGACGATCGGCAGGAAGTAGGCCGCGCTGATGGCGCCGCGCCCCCGACGCTGGGCGTTGATCATCAGCGCGAGGGCCATCGCCAGGACGGTGGAGACGAGGACGAAGCCGACGGTGAAGACCACGGTGTGACGAACCACCGCCCAGAACTCCTCGTCGCTGAGGATCGCCCGGTAGTTCCCCGTCCCGACCGGTTTGAAGGTCCGGCCGTTGCTGCTGTCGTAGAAGCTGAGGTTGAAGCCGTTCGCCGCCGGCCAGATCGTGAAGACCGCGAAGATCAGCATGTTGGGCAGCAGGAACAGGTAGGGCGCGAGCCTGCGGGTGTTGAGTCGCCCTCGTGGCGGCCGTTCCCGGGCAGGAGCGGAAGCGGTGGTCGTCATTTCGCGCCCTGGATGGCCTTGTCGATCTCAGCGGACAGGTTGGTGACCGCGGTGGCCACATCCTGCTGACCGGCGACCACCTTGTCCGTCTCGGCGACCAGCGCCTTGCCCGCGTTCGAGAACGCCGGGTCGAAGCCCGCCGGCCAGGTGTCCTCGGGCGTCTGGCTGATCTGCGAGAGGAATACCTTCATGTCGGCGTCGTGGGTGGGGTAGTCGACACCCTTGTCGGTGAGGTCCTTCCGGGTGGGCAGCCAGAAGGCCGTCTTGTCGATCTCGGCCTGGTTCTCGGCCCGGTTCATCCACTGGACGAAGGCCGCCGCGAGGACCGGCTCCTTGCTGTTCTTGAACGCCACCATGAACTTGCCTCCGGGGAAGCCGCCGCAGCGCTCCTCGCACGGGTTGGGCACGGCGGCCCAGCTGAACTTCGCACTCGCGGCGAAGGCGCCGACCTGCCACGGGCCGGAGAGGTAGACCGGGACCTGCTTGGCCAGGAAGATCTCGTTGGCACCCGAGTACTTGCTCCCCGAACCCAGCCAGAAGTCCTTCGGCGAGGCGTTGCTCTTGACCAGGTCGGTGAAGAACGTCAGCGCCTTGGTGGCCTTCGCCTTGTCCAGGGCGTTCGTGCCGCCCTTGCCGATCATGACGGTGCCGTACTGGCTCAGCACCGTGCTGAGGCGGTTGCCGGACTTGTCGATGGCGACGGCGTAGGGCATCTGGTTCGCCGCGGCCACCTTCTTGGCCGAGCTCACGAGCTCGTCCCAGGTCCACTTGGCCGGTACGGCGACGCCGGCCTTCTTGAAGGCGTCCACATTGATGAAGGGCCCGTTTACCGTGGCGTCGCTCGGCACGGCGTACATGTGACCTGCGGCGTCCTGGGCGGTGCCGGCGGCGCCGGTGGAGAACTCCGACGCGTAGTCGCTGCCGAAGTACTGCTTGAAGTCGACGGCATCGTCCAGGTAGGGGTGCCAGTCGGCGACTCGCGCGACCTCGGGGGCGTTGCCGCCCGACAACCGCGCCTGCAGCGAGGTGTTGATGTCGGCGAACGGGACGATCTGCAGGTTGACCTTCGCCCCGGTCTCCTGCTCGAACTTCGCGATCGCGTCCCTCGTCGCCTTCTCGTCAGGCCCGTCCGTGAAGTACACGTACGTGAGGGTCTTGCCCTTGAAGCTCTTGAAGTCCACCGTCGCGGGGGCGCTCTGCCCGCCGGAGGAGCTCTCCGCGGTTCCGGGCGCACACGCCGCCAACGTGACCGCCAGCGCCACACACGCCAGGCCTCCGATCGTGGTCTGGGCTCGCATCTGTCCTCCACCTCTCTGTGGATGTCTCTCGGGGCCGTCCGAGCCGCTGCCGTTGGCTCTGGCGCACTCCACTGGTCACGTGCATACTGGTGCCTATTCCGCTGGAAGGGAAGTACTTCCCGTCAGGCGGGAAGCCATCCGGACTCCCGAAGGAAGCGCACATGACTGACGTAAGGCTGGCCACCCACCCGTCCGAGCTCGACGCGATGACGACATCGGACCTGCGTGGCCGGTTCCTCGTGGAGGACCTCTTCGCCCCGGGCGAGGTGCGCTTCTGCCTGAGCCACTCCGACCGGGTGCTGATCGGCGGTGCGGTGCCCGACGGCAACGTGCTGACCGTCACCGCGCCGGACGAGATCCGTGCGCAGAACCTCTGCGACCGGCGCGAGCTCGGCGTGGTGTGCCTCACCGGCTCGGGCGCGGTCGTCACCGACGGCACGACCCACGAGCTGGACGCCGAGGACATCCTCTACGTCGGCGCGGGGACAGGCACCGTCGAGCTCTCCGGAGCGGCGACGTTCTACCTCGTCTCCGTACCGGCCCACCGCCCCCTTCCCACCACGTTCGTGCCGCGCGAGGAGGCCGACACCGTGGAGGTCGGCGACGACGCGGCAGCAAGTCGTCGCACCATCCGCAAGTACGTCGCGGGCGGCCGGGTCGAGTCCTGCGAGCTGGCCATCGGCATCACGACGCTCGAGCCGGGCAGCGTGTGGAACACCATGCCGTGCCACACCCACGACCGGCGCACCGAGATCTACCTGTACTTCGGCCTGCCCTCGAGTGAGCGCGTCGTCCACCTGTGCGGTCGGCCGCAGAGCACGCGCAGCATCGTCGTCGCGGACCAGCAGGCGGTCATCAGCCCGCCCTGGTCGGTGCACTTCGGGGCGGGCACCGCGCCGTACAAGTTCGTCTGGGCGACCGGAGGGGAGAACCTCGCCTACGACGACATGGACCCGGTGGCCACGGAGGCCCTCTCGTGATCGAGTCGATGTTCGGGCTCTCGGGGAAGGCGGCCCTCGTCACCGGCGCCGGTCGAGGGATCGGGGCGGCCGTCGCGAGAGGGCTCGCCGCGGCAGGCGCCGACGTGATCCTCTGGGGCCGTAGCGAGTCCGGCCTGCGTGAGACGGCCGACGCGTGCTCGCAGCTGGGTCGGAAGGTGACCACCGTCTCCGGGGACCTGTCGGACCCCCGCGCAACGGCGACCACCGCGCGCGAGCTGGCCGCGGAGCAGCGCATCGACATCCTCGTGAACAACGCCGGGACCATCTCGCGGGCCCCCGCCCTCGACGTGGACTACGCGGACTGGCGCGCCGTCCTCGCCACCAACCTCGACTCGGCCTTCGTGCTGGCCCAGGTCGTCGGCGCCGGCATGGTCGAGCGCGGGGCGGGCTCGGTGATCAGCACCGCGTCGCTGCTGTCCTTCCAGGGCGGGATCAACGTGCCGTCCTACACCGCGAGCAAGCACGCCCTCGTCGGCCTGACCAAGGCCCTCGCCAACGAGTGGGCCGACCGCGGGGTGACCGTGAACGCGGTGGCGCCCGGGTACGTCAGCACCGACAACACCACCGCCCTGCGCGAGGACCCCGAGCGTGAGCACGCCATCCGCTCCAGGATCCCGGCGGGGCGGTGGGGGACGCCGGACGACGTCGTGGGAGCCGTCGTGTTCCTCGCCGGTCCGTCGGCGAGGTACGTCACGGGCCACACGCTCGTCGTCGACGGCGGGTGGTTGGCGAGATGACCGGGCCACGCGCAGGCGCGGTGCCCGGAGCGTCGGCCGTCGACCGGACGGGTGCGGTCGCCAAGGTCGTCCGCGTCGTGGAGGCCCTCACCGAGCACTCCGGGGTCTCCGAGATCAGCAGGTCCACGGGCCTGTCGACCTCCACGGTGCACCGCATCATCCAGGAGCTCGTGGCCCTCGGATGGGTCCGCGGCGACGGCGAGCACGGCTACCTGCCGGGCGTGGGGCTGCTGACCATCGCCGCCAGAGCGGACTTCGAGGCAGGCATGCCCCTCGTCGAGCCGATTCTCAAGGGGCTCAGGGACGCCACGACACACACCGTCCACTTCGCCCTGCGCCAGGGGGATCTCGCGGTCTACGTGGCCAAGATCGAGGGTCTTCGCGCGTACGAGATGCGCAGCCGCGTGGGGCTGGCCATCCCGCTGCACAGCACCGGCATCGGCAAGGCGCTGCTCGCCGGACTGCCGGAGTCGGAGGTCCGTGCGCTGCTCGAGCGCTCCGGCATGCCCCCGATGACGCCGAGGACCATCACCGACCCGGACGCCATGATCCAGCACCTGCACTCGGTCTCCCGGCGCGGCTACGCGATCGACGACGAGGAGAACGAGGAGCACACCCGATGCATCGCAGCCGTGGTGCGCGACCACCGAGGTGCCGCGATCGGTGGGATCAGCATGTCCGCCATGGCCTTCGAGATCGACGAGAAGCGAGCCCAGCAGCTCGCCCCGCTCGTCATGGCCGCGGCACGCAACGTCTCCCAGGCGCTCGGACACCGCGGCGCCGGTGACCTGCCCGGCGCCCAGCGCACGAGGTAGCCGGCGATGGCGGAGTTCGTCGGTGCGATCGACCAGGGCACGACCAGCACGAGGTTCATGGTCTTCGACCATGCGGGACGGGTCGTGGCCTCGCATCGGGCCGAGCACGGACAGCACATGCCACGGCCCGGCTGGATCGAGCACGACCCCGTCGAGCTCTGGCGCGACACGCGGACGACCATCGAGGTGGCGCTCGAGGGCGCCGGCCTGACGGCCACCGACCTTGCCGCCGTCGGGATCACCAACCAGCGGGAGACCACGCTCGTCTGGGACCGACTGACGGGCAAGCCTTTTCACAACGCCATCGTCTGGCAGGACACCCGCACCGACCGTATCGCCGCCGAGCTGCTGCGTGACGGCCGCGGTGACGTCATCCGGGAGCGCACCGGCCTGCCGCCGTCGGCGTACTTCTCGGGGGGCAAGCTCCAGTGGCTGCTCGAGAACGTCGACGGCCTCCGCGCCGCGGCCGAGTCCGGGCGAGCCCTGTTCGGGACGGTCGACACCTGGCTGGTGTGGAACCTGACCGGCGGACCTTCGAGCGGGTCACACGTCACCGACCCCACCAACGCGAGCCGCACCATGCTCATGGACCTTCGGACCCTCGACTGGGACGAGGAGCTGCTGGGCTTCTTCGGCGTGCCGCGACGCATGCTGCCCGAGATCCGCCCGTCCGCAGACCCGGCCCACCACGGCACCACGTGCGTGGACGGGCCCTTCCGTGGTGCCGTCCCTGTGGCCGGAGTCCTCGGGGACCAGCAGGCCGCAGCCGTGGGCCAGCTGTGCTTCGACCCGGGCGACGCGAAGAACACGTACGGCACCGGGAACTTCCTCCTGCTCAACACCGGCCGCGAGATCGTCCGCTCCGTGCACGGTCTGGTCACGACCGTCGCCTACCAGCTGGGTGGCGATGCCCCCGTCTACGCGCTCGAGGGCTCCGTGGCGGTGACCGGCTCTGCCATCCAGTGGCTCCGGGACCAGCTGGGCATCATCGGCGACGCCGCCGAGACCGAAGCCCTGGCCGGCAGCACGGCGGGACGGACGGGCTGTACTTCGTCCCCGCCTTCTCGGGCCTCTTCGCCCCGCACTGGCGACCGGACGCCCGGGGCGCCATCGTCGGGCTGTCCCGGTTCCACACCCGCGCCCACCTGGCCCGCGCTGCGCTCGAGTCCATCTGCTACCAGTCCAGGGACGTCGTCGCGGCGATGGAGCAGGACAGCGGGATCACCCTCGGCACGCTGCGGGTCGACGGCGGCGTCACCGCCAACAGTTTCGCCATGCAGGCCCAGGCCGACATCCTCGGGATCCCGGTGACCCGTCCTGCCGTCGCCGAGACCACCGCGCTGGGTGCGGCCTACGCCGCCGGCCTGGCGACGGGCTTCTGGTCGGGGACCGACGAGCTCAGGGCGAACCGCCAGGAGTCCCGGTGCTGGCTGCCGACCTGGACCGCGGAGGAGCGGGCCGACGGATACCGCCTCTGGCACAAGGCCGTTCAACGAACGCTCGACTGGGTCTGAGCGCGACGAGGAGAAGATGATGCAGTCTGAGAACGCAGCGCTCGGGCCCCGGCAGCGGCGTGATGCGCTGGCCCGGCTGGCCGTGCAGGAGTTCGACGTCGCCGTGGTGGGAGCCGGTGTCGTCGGGGCGGGGATAGCCCTGGACGCCGCCACCCGCGGGCTGTCCGTCGCGCTGCTCGAGGCCCGCGACTACGCGTCGGGCACCTCCAGCCGGTCGAGCAAGCTCATCCACGGCGGGCTGCGGTATCTCGAGCAGCTCGAGCTCGGCCTGGTCCGTGAGGCGCTGAGGGAACGGTCCCTCATCCTCAACCGGCTGGCGCCCCACCTCGCTCGCCCCGTCCCGTTCCTCTACCCCCTCCGGCACCGGGCGTGGGAGCGCGTGTACGTCGGCAGCGGCGTGGCGCTCTACGACGTGCTCGGTGGCCGGCACGGCGTCCCGTCCCACCGGCACCTGACGCGCGCCGGCGCCCGGGCCCTGTTCCCGTCGCTGCGTCGGGACGCCCTGGTCGGAGCCGTCCGCTACCACGACGGGCAGGTCGACGACGCACGCCTCACGATGATGCTGGCGCGCACCGCCCACCAGTACGGCGCGGTCTGTGCGCCGAGCACCCGGGTCACCGGCTTCCGGCGCGACGGAGACCGGGTCACCGGCGTCGTCGTGAGCGACCTCGAGGGCGGCGGACGGATCGAGGTCCGTGCCGAGCACACGATCAACGCCGCCGGTGTCTGGACCGACGAGATCCAGCAGATCGTCGGAGGGCGAGGACAGCTCCGCGTCCGCGCGTCCAAGGGCATCCATCTCGTCGTGCCGCGTGACCGCATCGACGCCACGGTCGGCCTCATCAGCCGCACCGAGAAGAGCGTGCTGTTCGTGATCCCCTGGGAGAACCACTGGATCATCGGGACGACCGACACCGACTGGGACCTCGACCTCGCGCATCCCGCAGCGAGCCGGTCGGACATCGACTACCTCCTGGACCAGGTCAACCGGCTCCTGACGACCCCCCTGACGCACGACGACATCCAGGGCGTGTACGCCGGCCTGCGCCCCCTGCTGCAGGGCGAGTCGGACGCGACCAGCCAGCTGTCCCGGGAGCATGCGGTGGTCACCCCGGTCGACGGCCTGACCATGGTCGCCGGGGGGAAGTACACCACCTACCGCGTCATGGCCAAGGACGCCCTCGACGCTGCCCTGCGCCCCCTCGGGCCGGCGGTCCCCGCCTGCGTCACCGAACAGGTCCCGGTCATCGGCGCCGACGGCTTTGCGGCCCTGTGGAACTCACGGCATCGCCTGGCCGCACAGTCGGGCCAGCACGTGGCGCGGATCGAGCACCTGCTGCACCGCTACGGGACGCTGGTCCACGAGCTGCTCCGGCTCGTCGCGGACCAGCCCTCGCTCGGCCGTCCTCTGGAGGGTGCGCCGGACTACCTGGCCGTCGAGGCCCACTACGGCGCGAGCCACGAGGGCGCCCTGCACCTCGACGACCTGCTCGCTCGACGGATGCGCATCAGCATCGAGACGTTCGACCGTGGACTCGACGCGGCACCCGAGGTCGCGCGGATCGTCGCGCCCGTCCTCGGCTGGTCCGACGACGACATCGCCCGCGAGATCGAGCACTACAGAGCACGTGTCCTTGCGGAACGGGAGTCGCAGCAACAGCCGGACGACCACACCGCTGACGCCGCCCGCCTCGGCGCCCCCGACGTGCGCCTGACCGTGGGGCGCCTCGGGCAGGCCGGCCCGGCCCTCTCGCGGGGTCCACGCTGAGGCGGCCGCCCCTGCCGGCCGGAGTCAGGCCGGCTGGGTCACCAGCATCCGCCCGCGCACCTCGCCGGCCGCGAGCAGCGAGCCCATCCGGCTCGACTGCTCCTCGGAGGCCTGCCAGCGGGGGTCGCCCCCGTGGCGGCGTTCGAGCTCGGCCTGGACGGTCGCCGTCGCCTCCTCCCAGTCAGCGGGGAGCGCGGCGAAGTCGTCGGTCCACCCACTGGCCACCACCCGGAGCGACGCTCGGTCGAGCAGCTCGTCGAGGGCCTCGACGGTGGGAAACGTGTTGCCCTCCGGCGGTTCCAGGCCGAGGTCTCCGGGGTGGGCGGCGCAGTAGACGACCAGACCGAAGCGCGCCTCGCGCCGCAGCACCCGCCGGATCTCGGCCAGGTACGCCGGCTGGTCGTCCACCGTGCACAGCACGCCGAGACTCCACCCGGTCCCGATGACGCCGCTCGCGATCGGCAGCCGGCTGCCTGCCTGGATCGCCGGTAGGCCGAACAGGGACCGGGCCGCCCGACAGGCTCCCGGCTCGGGGTCGGTGAGCACGGGACGGACGCCGGTCTCCCGCGCCGCGAAGGCGGCCGGTCCACCCACGCCGGCCCCGCAGTCCAGGAAGACCTCGTCGGGTTCGGGCCGCAGGTGGCCCAGCAGCCAGCGCAGGGCACCGGGACTGCCACTGCCGCGACAGCCGGCGGGGATGCGGTGGGCGGGGTCCAGCCCCGCGACGACGTCCGCGGTCCACGCCGCGACGGTGTCGAACTCGGCGTCCATCGAGTCGGCGGAGTCGCTCACCCCCGGACTCCCTTCGCCGTTCGGACCCGTCGTCCGATCTCGGCCTGGATCTCGGCGGCGGCCTGCACGCCGTGGGCCGATGCGAGCCCGGAAAGGTTCACCCCGGCGACGCCCGGCAGCCCCAGCAGGTTGACGGCCTCGTCCACGGCCGCCGCGATGCCGGCCTCGACGGGGTCGTCGGCCGTCAGCACCTTCTCCAGGCGTTCCGGTGCGATCTGCAGGCCGGGCAGGGCCGCGAGCACGGCCGCGGAGCGGTGGTCGGTGAACACGACGACCGAGGCGATCACCGGCATGCGCAGCCCGGCCGCCTGAGCCGCGTCGAGGAACCGGCGGAGCTCCGTCGCCGTGGCCACGTGGTTCAGGACACCCACGCGCGCACCGACCCGCTGCTTGTGCACCAGCCTCAGGGGCCGCAGGTCCACGGGGCGGGCCGCAGGCGTCTCCGCAACCGCCGCGCACAGCCCCGACGAGGCGGCCAGGGCGGCCAGCCGGGTGCCGTCGAGGTCGAAGATCTGGGTCACGTCGGGGCGGACGTCGAACGCCCGGCCGTCGCCGGTCACGCACAGGACCGTGGCCAGCCGGTCCAGGGCGAGGGCGTGCAGCTCCTGCTCGAGGCTGACGCGGTTGCGGTCCCGGCAGGCCAGGGTCACCCAGGGCACGACGCCGGCGTCGGCGATCAGACGGGCCAGCGTGCTCGGCGGGAAGTCGGGGCGGTCCTGGTGCTCGCCGACCAGGACGGCGTCGCAGCTCGGCGCGAGCAGCCGGGCCGTCGAGCGCAGCGTGTGCGCGTCGGCCGGTGGCACGCTCAGGTCGGTGAGGACCATCGGCACCCGCAACGCGTCGGGCGGGTCCGGGGAACGGTCGAGGGATGCTGCGCCCAGGCCGACGACGAGGTCGTCCGAGGGGTCGGTCAGCCGGTCGAACACGCACGGCGCCGCGACCATCTCGCAGTCACCGTCGGTCCGGACACCGCCGCAGGGCCCGTACACCATCCGCTTGGGGCAGCCGGGGGCCGGCCGCTGAGACGTCAGCTGCACGCCTCACAGACTGTCAGGTCGATGCCGACACGGCGGCGGCAGCATGGGACGACGGCCCGGAAGGGTTGCCGAACAAGCGCGCGAGCGGCGCGCGGTGCGGGGTCCTGACGCGTGCGTGCGTCAGGACCTGTCTCTTATACACATCTCCGAGCCCACGAGACGGAGCTACAGTTGG
>NZ_JBPGXG010000116.1:0-15059 GCF_056755255.1 Monashia sp. HAY1-5C
CCCCCCCCCCCCCCCCCCCCCCCCCCCCCCCCCCCCCCCCCCCCCCTTTTTTTCCGTCGTCGGCAGCGTCAGATGTGTATAAGAGACAGGTGCTGGCTCGTCGCGGCTCGGCGACCTCCCACCGGTCACCGGACAGCCACCTCGTCGCGGCGTCGGAGATGCCGGGTGTGCTCGTGAGCGGGAAGAGACGACCGCTCACCGGTTCACGCCTCGACGGAGACGACGACCTCGACCTCGACCGGGGCGTCGAGCGGAAGCGCCGCGACGCCGACGGCGGACCGGGCGTGGACTCCCTTGTCGCCGAAGGCCTTGACGAGCAGCTCGCTCGCCCCGTTCACGACGCCCGGCTGGCCGGTGAAGATCGGGTCGGAGGCGACGAAGCCGACCACCTTGACGACGCGGGCGACCTTGTCCAGGTCACCGATCTCGGACTTGATGGCCGCGATGGCGTTGAGGGCGCACGTCGCGGCGAGCTCCTTGGCCGTCGCCTCGTCGACCTCGGCGCCGACCTTGCCGGTGGCCGGGAGCCGGCCCTCGACCATCGGCAGCTGGCCGGAGGTGAAGACGAGGTTGCCGTCGCGGACCACGGGGACGTAGGCGGCGACGGGCGGGACGACCTCGGGCACCGTGAGGCCGAGCTCGGACAGACGGTCTTCGACGGCGCTCATGTCAGTTCCCCCCGGTCTTGGGACGCTTGAAGTAGGCGACGAGGCTGGTGCCGTCGGGCCCGTTGACGATCTGGACGAGCTCCCAGCCATCGGCACCGAAGTTGTCGAGGATCTGCTTGGTGTTGTGGATCAGGAGCGGTGCAGTGAGGTATTCCCACGTGGTCATGGCGATCACCCTACTCATCGGGGCACCGACGCTCGGCGCGTGCTCCGGTGCGCCCGGCGGCCCCTTCGGTGACCCCGGCACGGTGCCGGGTGGTCCCTCCGGCCGGGCGTCGGCGGGTGCCACGATGTCCGGCATGAGCACGCCGGCCGACCGCCGCCCCGACGACGTCCTGACCCGCCCCTCCGCACCCGCGCCGACGACCCGGTCGTACGGACCGGACCGCGCCCAGGTCTACGACGTCGTCCCTCCGGCCGCCGGTGTCCCGCCCCGTGGCGTCACCCTGCTCGTCGTCCACGGCGGGTTCTGGCGCGCCGAGTACGACCGAGCGCACGCCCTGCCCGAGGCGAACGCGTTCGCGGCGGCCGGGTACGCCGTCGCCCTCGCCGAGTACCGGCGGACCGGGATGCCGGGCGGTGGCGTGCCGGGCACGCTCGACGACGTCCGCTCGGTCACCGAGGCGGTGGCGCGGGACCCGTCGCTGCCGCACCGCGTCGTCCTCGTCGGCCACTCGGCCGGCGGCCAGCTCGTCACCTGGGCGGCCGGGCAGCCGTGGGTAGGGGGGCTCGGCGTCGTCGGCGTCGTGTCCCTGGCCGGGGTCGTCGACCTCGACGCCGCGGACCGCCTGCACCTCGGGTCCGACGCCGCGCGTGCGTTCGTGGGCACGGGTCCGGGCACGCCCGCGTGGCGCTCGGCCGACCCGATGGACGCTCTTCCGCCCCGGGTGCCGGTGCGCCTCCTGTCCGGCACCGAGGACGACGACGTGCCGACCGAGGTGGGCGACGCCTACCTCGAGTCGGCGCGGCGGGCGGGTGGCGACGTCGAGCGGACCGTCGTGCCCGACGCCGCCCACTACGCGTTCATCGACCCCGACGAGCCGGCGTTCGACCGGGTCCTGGCCACAGTCGCCGCCCTCACCGGATGAGGGCTTCCCGGCGTGACGTGCGTCCCGAACGCGGCGGCTGCCCGACCCTCTCCCGCCCGCCCGCCTAGGCTGGGCCCCGTGACGACGGACTGGGGCCAGGCGCGGCTGCACGTCGTCACGGGCAAGGGCGGCACCGGCAAGACCACGGTCGCCTCGGCGCTGGCGCTCGCGCTCGCCTCGACGCCCGGACGCGTCCTGCTCACCGAGGTCGAGGGACGCCAGGGCATCAGCCAGACCTTCGACGTGCCGCCCCTCGGCACGCAGGAGACCCGCGTCGTGCGCCTGCCGGGCGGTGGCGAGGTCGACGGGCTGTCGGTCGAGCCCAAGGCCGCCCTGCTCGAGTACCTCCAGCTCTTCTACAAGCTCGGCCGCGCCGGCCGGCTCCTCGAGAAGTTCGGCGCCATCGACTTCGCGACGACCATCGCGCCGGGTGTGCGGGACGTCCTGCTCATCGGCAAGGTCTACGAGGCCAACCGCCGCCGACGCGACGGCCGCCACCGCGGCGACGCCCCACCCGCGTACGACGGGCTCGTGCTCGACGCGCCGCCCACGGGGCGCATCGGGCGGTTCCTCTCCGTCAACTCCGAGGTGGCCCACCTCGCCCGCGTCGGGCCGATCCACTCGCAAGCCGAGTCGATCACCCGCCTCCTGCAGTCCGAGCAGACCGTCGTCCACCTCGTCACCCTGCTCGAGGAGATGCCCGTGCAGGAGACCCTCGAGGCCGTCGAGGAGCTGCGCGCCAAGGGTTTCCGGCCAGGTGCCATCGTCGTCAACATGGTGCGCCGCCCGCTCCTCGACGACGCGGCGCTCGACCAGGCCCGGGCCGAGCGCCTCCACAAACCTTCGATCCGCGCCCAGCTCGTCGACGCCGGCGTCATCGTCACGCCCGAGCTCGTCGACGGCCTCCTCGCCGAGGCGCACGATCACGCCCAACGCGTCGACCTCGAGCGCGAGCAGCGGACGCTGCTCGAGGAGACCGGGCTGCCGATCATCGAGCTGCCCGCGCTGCCCGAGGGCATCGACAGCGGCTCGGTCCGCGAGCTGGCCGACCTGCTCGTGCCCTGCTTCGCCCACGAGCAGGCGCCCTCGTGACGACATCGGCACGCCGGCCCACCGTCGCCCGGCCGGCGCCCGCCTTCGACGTCGACGCGCTCATCGCCGACGCGTCGATCGGCATCGTCGTGTGCTGCGGGTCCGGCGGCGTGGGCAAGACGACGACCGCCGCGGCGCTCGGCCTGCGGGCCGCCGAGGCGGGGCGGCGCGTCGTCGTGCTCACCATCGACCCGGCGCGGCGGCTCGCACAGTCGCTCGGCCTCACCGAGCTCGACAACACCCCGCGCCCGGTCGCGGGCATCGACACCTCGGCGGGCGGCAGCCTCCACGCGATGATGCTCGACATGAAGCGGACCTTCGACGAGGTCGTCATCGCGCACGCCGACCCGGACAAGGCGCAGCAGATCCTGGCCAACCCGTTCTACCAGGCCGTCTCCAGCTCGTTCGCGGGCACCCAGGAGTACATGGCGATGGAGAAGCTCGGGCAGCTCAAGGCCTCCGCGGGTGGGCCCGACGCCCCGTGGGACCTCATCGTCGTCGACACCCCGCCGTCGCGCTCGGCCCTCGACTTCCTCGACGCCCCGAACCGGCTCGGCAGCTTCCTCGACGGACGCTTCATCCGGCTGCTCACCGCGCCGGCCAAGGCCGGCGGCCGGGCGGGTCTCAAGGTCTTCGGCGTCGGGGTGCAGCTCGTCACGTCGACGATGACGAGGATCCTCGGCGGGCAGATGCTCACCGATGTCCAGACGTTCGTCAACGCCCTCGACACGATGTTCGGCGGGTTCCGCGAGCGTGCCGACGAGACCTACCGGCTGCTGTCCGAGGACGGCACGGCGTTCCTCGTCGTCGCCGCCCCCGAACGCGACGCGCTGCGCGAGGCGTCCTACTTCGTCGACCGGCTCGAGGCGGACGGGATGCCGCTCGCCGGCCTCGTCGTCAACCGCATCGGTCGCGTCGAGGCCACCGGGCTGACGCCGTCGAAGGCCGTCGCGGTGGCCGAGGCGCTCGAGGACGGCAACGGGCCGAAGTCGGCGACCACGGCTGCCGGTCTCCTGCGCCTGCACGCCGACCTCGTGCGCACCGCCCAGCGGCAGCACGAGCTGGCCGACCGGTTCTCCCGGTCGCACCCGGGCATCCCCGTCGTCCACGTGCCGGCGCTCGGCCGCGACGTGCACGACCTGGCCGGGCTGCGTCAGATCGGCGAGTCGCTCACCGGGTCGTGACCCGATGACACACGCAGGCGCCGGACGCGTCCGAGGATACGGACGCGTCGCGGCGCGGGCGTGACCGGACTCTCAGGCCTGACGCGTCTGCGCGGCCATGCCGGCCCGCAGAGCGCTCTTCCAGGAGGCGATGTCCGGACGCTTGCGCAGCAGTGCGCGGCGCTCACGCTCCGTCATCCCGCCCCAGACACCGAACTCGGTCCGGTTGTCGAGGGCCTCGGCCAGGCACTGGGCCAGGACCGGGCATCCCTTGCAGACGGCCTTTGCGTCGTGCTGGGCCTTTCCACGGACGAACAGGGCGTCCGGGTCCTGGCTCGAGCAGCGAGCCTGACTGGCCCAGTCGTCGACCCACAGGTCGACAATCGCGACAGCACTCATGATGATTTCCCCTCCCCGCTCGGCACCTCCCAGTCACCGAGCCGGCCTCCGGACCGTCCCACCGGTCCTGTGTGTTGGGCCCCCCTTTGGCCCAAACGAGACATTAGGGCCCGGATGTCAAGCAGCGACATAGGCTGCACGGACCATTTCTCGGCGGGAGTGACTAGTCACTCCGGACCATGCCGGACGCCGGCGGCCCCGGTCGCCACGCCGGGCTCACGCGTGAAAACCCCGCCTGACGTGCGGAGATCCGGTGGCCATAGGGGTACCGGTTACCCTTGGGCCCATGTCCTCACGCACTACCTCGATCGGTGGCGTCGTCAGTCTGCTCGGGGCGTTCCTCGCGTCCGCCCTCGTGCTCGGGCTGCTCGCCGCCGGCCTGCTGATGCCGGCCGTCGGGGCCACCGGGGCACTCGCGCGTAGCGGCGTGGACGTCTTCAACGAGCTGCCGAGCGAGTTCACGACCAACCCGCTCGCCCAGTCGTCGCGGATCCTCGCGGCCGACGGCACCGTCATCGCGACGCCGCAGGAGCAGAACCGCACGGTCGTGCCGCTGAACCAGGTCGCCCCCATCATGCGTGAGGCGCAGGTCGCGATCGAGGACCACCGCTTCTACGAGCACGGCGGCATCGACATCCAGGGCACGCTGCGCGCGGTCATCTCCAACCTGCGCAACGGCAGCTCGGTCGGTGCCTCGTCGCTGACCCAGCAGTACGTCAAGATCTCGCTGCAGTACAACGCGCTCGCCGAGGGCAACACCGCTGCCGCGCAGGCCGCCGTCCGCAAGGACTACATGCGCAAGCTCAAGGAGCTCAAATACGCGATCACCGTCGAGAAGCAGCTGACGAAGGACCAGATCCTCGAGCGCTACCTCAACCTCGTGTACTACGGCGACCGCGCCTACGGCGTCGAGGCCGCCTCGATGCACTACTTCAGCGTCCACGCGAGCAAGCTCAGCCTCTCGCAGGCGGCGCTCCTCGCCGGCCTGACGCAGAACCCGGGCACGACGGACCCGGTCAACAACCCGGAGCGCGCGGTCGCGCGGCGCAACGTCGTGCTCGACCGCATGCACGAGCTGAAGATCATCGACGACAAGCAGTGGCAGGCCGCCAAGAAGCGGACGCTCAAGCAGGACATGCGGGTGTCGAACCCCAAGAGCACGTGCCTCGCCTCGCCGTACCCCTACTGGTGCGACTTCATCATCAACTACGCGCTGACGATGCCGCAGCTCGGCAAGACCGTCGAGGAGCGCAAGCGCACGCTCTACCGCGGCGGCATCACCCTCACGACGACGCTCGACCCGCGCATCCAGAAGATCGCCCAGCGTGAGGTGACCAAGAAGGTCCCCATCGGCAACGACGAGCGCATCGGCGCCGCGGCCTACGTCGCCGACCCGAACACCGGTGAGGTCAAGGCCTTCGCGCAGAACACCGAGTACACCGTCGACAAGGAGTCGCGCGGCAAGACCGGCATCAACTGGGCCCTGGACAAGAAGTACGGCGGGTCCGGCGGCTTCCAGTTCGGCTCGACGGCCAAGGCCTTCGCGCTCGTCACCGCCATGGAGTCCGGCATGACGACGAGCGCCTCGGTCAACGCCAAGGCCGCCGGCGGCAACTCGCAGGCCGTCTACACGCCCAAGGAGTGGCCGGGCGGCATCGCCAACTGCGGCCCCGGCGGCACGTGGAAGGTCTTCAACGACTCGCCGTTCCGCGGCGGCCGCATCAGCCTCATGGAGGCCACCGCCAAGTCGACGAACACCGCGTTCATCGCCCTGGCCGAGGAGCTCGGCGGCTGCAAGGTGCGCGACACCATGTTGCGCCTCGGCCTGCACCAGGCCGACGGCGAGCCGGTCGGCCGGTACGCCCCGCAGTACATCCTCGGCGCCTCCGACGTGTCGCCGCAGGGTGTCGCCCACGCCTACGGCGTCCTCGCCGCCGACGGCAAGAAGTGCCCGGTGGTCGCCGTGACCAAGCTCGTCATGGGCGGCAAGAACGTCGCCCTGCCGAAGACCGCGTGCCAGCAGGTCGTCGAGCCCGACGTCGTGCGCGCCACGGACAAGTTCCTCGAGTTCAACATGACCCACGGCTCCGGCATCCGCAACCAGCTCGACGACGGCAAGCGCGAGTCCGCCGGCAAGACCGGTACCGCCAACGGCAACAACGAGTCCTGGTTCGTCGGCTACACGCCGCAGCTGGTCACCGCGGTCTGGGTCGGCACGCCGTACGACCCGATCACCCGCGTCATGAAGAACATCACCGTCGGCGGGCAGTTCTACCCCGTCATGCACGGTGCCGCGATCGCCGCGCCGATCTGGAAGCAGATCATGAACAAGGCGCTCGAGGGCCAGCCGGAGGTGAAGTTCGGCGAGCCGACCGACAAGTTCACCAAGGGCGACCTCAAGGACGTCCCCGGCGTCACCGGCATGAGCGTCGACCAGGCCATCGCGACGCTTCAGGCGGCCGGCTTCTCGGCCGGTGTCGGCGGCACGATGAGCTCCGGCGTCCCGCAGGGCCTGGTCGCCGGCACGTCGCCGTACGGGCAGGCCCCGAGCGGCAGCTACATCACCATCTACACCTCGCGCGGCGCGCAGCGCCAGGCGCTCCCGCAGCAGCCCCAGCCGACGGTCGTCGTCCCGCCGGGCGGCGGAGGCGGCGGTGGTGGCGGCGGTGGCAACGGCCACAAGCCGCCCAAGCCGCACGGCTGACGGCACACCGGCCAAGGGGCCGACGCACGACGCGTCGGCCCCTTTCGTCGTGCCTCAGCCGGCGAGGACGCGTCGGACGACGGCGGCGACGCGGCCACCCTCCGCGCGTCCGGCGACGGCCGCGTTGGCGGCCTTCATCGCCTGACCCATCTGCTGCATCCCCGTGGCGCCCGACGCCGAGACGGCCTCGCGGACGATGCCCTCGAGCTCGTCGTCGCCGAGCTGCCGGGGCAGGTAGGTCTCGAGGACGGCGAGCTCGGCCTCCTCCTTCGCGGCCAGCTCGCTGCGGCCGGCGCCGGAGTACGCCTCGGCGGCCTCGCGACGCTTCTTGGCCTCCTTGGTCAGGACCTTGAGCACGTCGTCGTCGGTCAGCTCACGGTGCTCCTTGCCGGCGACCTCCTCGGTCGTCACGGCGGTGAGGGCCATCCGGATCGAGCCGGCCCGGACCTGGTCCCGCGCGCGCATCGCGGCGGTGAGGTCGGCCTGCAGCTGCTCCTTGAGGGTGCTCATGGCGTCAGTCTGTCAGGTCGGCACGACGGCTCTCGCCGGGTTTCCGGCCGGTTCGGGGCGGGGTGCGAGGATGTGGCACATGCGTGCCGTGACGAAGACCGTGCTGGGCCTCGGTGCCGCGGGAGCAGCCGTGCTCGGGTGGTCCTCGCTCGTCGAACGGAACGCCTTCGTGCTCAGGCGGTTCGAGGTCCCGGTGCTGCCCGAGGGGGCCCCGCCGCTGCGGGTGCTGCACGTCTCCGACATCCACCTCGTGCCGCGCCAGCGGGCCCGCGCGACGTGGGTGCGCAGCCTCGCCTCGCTCGACCCCGACCTCGTCGTCGACACCGGCGACAACATCGCCGCCCACGACGCCGTGCCGGCGCTCCTCGACGCGTTCGAGCTGCTCCTCGACGTGCCCGGCGCGTACGTCCTCGGCTCGAACGACTACTTCGCCCCCAAGATCAAGAACCCGCTGCGGTACCTGACCCGCCATCACGCCAAGGGGGTCGGCTCGACCCCGCGCCTGCCCACCGCCGACCTGCGCCGTGGCCTCGACCGCAGCTGGGTCGACCTGACCAACCGTCGCCGGACGCTCGAGGTGCGGGGCCTGCGGCTCGAGCTCGTCGGCGTCGACGACCCGCACCTCGGCTACGACCGGCTCCACCTCGTCCGCGGTCCGGCCGACGCGTCGGCCGACCTGACCATCGGCATCACCCATGCGCCGTACCAGCGCGTCCTCGACGCGTTCACGACCGACGGTGCACGCCTGGTCCTCGCCGGCCACACCCACGGCGGGCAGGTCTGCGTGCCCGGCTACGGCGCGCTGGTGACCAACTGCGACCTCGACACCTCCCGGGTCAAGGGCCTCTCGCGGTGGTGGCCGGGCGCCGGCGGGGCGCCCTCCTCGCAGGCGCCGGAGGACGCCGCGTGGCTCGAGGTGTCCGCGGGCCTCGGCACCGCGCCGACCGCGCCGGTGCGCCTCGCCTGTCGGCCCGAGGCCACGCTGCTGACCCTCGTCCCCCGCTCGCACGCCTGAGGAAGGGCCGGGCCGACGGGCGCGAGTGGCCGCTGTGCTCGTGACTCCTACGTCACTGCTCAGCCAGAGTGAGCAGTGACGTAGGAGTCACGGGGAGGTCGGGACCACGCGGTCCGGGACCCGATTCGGAGATGGGCGCGGGCCTGCGCTAGAGTCTCTCCTTGCTGCCCCGGGTACGCCCGAACGGCAGCCACCGGGGTGTGGCGCAGCTTGGTAGCGCGCTTCGTTCGGGACGAAGAGGTCGCAGGTTCAAATCCTGTCACCCCGACCGGTGAAATCGCAGGTCACGAGGCTCTTGCTCATCCGAGCGAGGGCCTCTCTGCTTGCCGTGCAGCAGCGACGTACAGCAGTGCGCTCATTCGAGGCAGCACGCTGCGGGTCGCGCAGCACACTGGAGGGACGAACCGGCGCACGAAGGAGTGTCGACGATGACGAACGGTTCCGACCTCCTCCGCGCCATGAACCGCATCCGGCACGCCTACGTCGACCTCGTCCCCGGGCTGGACCGCTACCTCACCACCTCGACGCACGACGACGCGGCCGGGCTCATGCACACCTACGCCCTCGGCCGGCCCCGACTCACCGCGCTGCACATCATCGGCAGCACCGGGTTCTTCCTCATGGTCGTCAACGCCCTCGGGGCCGGCACCCTCGGGGCGCTGGTCACCGACGCCGCCGGCGGAGGCACGTCGCTCACGGCCGTCGTCGGGTCGCTGGGCGCGGTCGCGTACACCGCCGCGCACATGGAGGTGTCACGCCGGCTCTTCACGAGCACCCTCGACACCCGCTTCCCCAGCGACGGCGTGCGGGCGGACCCGACCGTCACGCCTCGACGTGGCCGGCGGTGACGCGGACCGACTCGGCCACGACGTCGATGAGCTGACCGGTGCGCTCCAGCATGGCCCGCTGGCGCACGGCGCCGTTGCCCTCGGTCCGCAGCCGCTCGAGCCCCTCCAGGACGGTGGACAGATCACCGGCCTCCTCGAGCGCCGACCCGACGTGGGCGAGGAGCGAGCCGATGACGTCCCAGCACGGCCTCGGCCGGCCGCTGCGCCAGTCGACGAGCCGCCCCTCGATCCCCTCACGACCCGCCTGCCACGACGCGAGCCGCAGCAGCTGCGTCGGCACCTCCGGCGGCGGCAGCCCACGCTGCCACTCGCGCGCCGCCGTCTCGACGAGCGCCCGGCACAGCGCCCCGATGACGACCGCCTCCTCGACGGTGAAGCACACGTCGGCGGCCCGCACCTCCACCGTCGGGTAGTGCTCGGACAGCCGGGCGTCGAAGTACACCATCCCCTCGTCGAGGATCACCGAGCTGAGCACCATCTCGCGGACGCGGCGGTGGTAGGCGGCGGCCGAGCCGAAGACCTCGGGCGGTCCCCACGAGGGCCACCGGGCGAGCATCTGTGAGCGGTAGCTGGCGTACCCGGTGTCCTCGCCGCGCCAAAAGGGCGAGTTGGCGCTGATGGCCAGCAGCGTGGGCAGCCAGACGCGGATCCGGTCGATGACCCCCACGCCCTCCTCGTCGCCGTCGACGCACACGTGCACGTGGCAGCCGCAGATGAGGTGCTCGCGGGCCGTGAGCCCGTACCGGTCCGCCATCCACGCATACCTCGTCGACCGGGCCGGCAGCGGCTGCACGGGCAGCGGCGACGTCGCGAGCGCCGCGACGCTCGACCCGGTGCTGCGGGCGGCGCGCACTGCCTCCTTGCGCCATCGCTGGACCTCCCCGCGCAGCGCGGACAGCTCGGTGGCCGGGGCCGTGTGCGTCTCGATCTGCTGCTGCTGGAACTCCCCCTCGACCGCGCCGTGGACGCCCACGCCGGCGACCTCCGGAGGGCGGTGGGCGGCGCGGATGAGCAGCTGTCCGGACACGGAGCGAGGCCGGCCGTTGCGGATGTCGACGAGGAGCATCTCCTCCTCGACGCCGAGAGTGCGGACCATCGGGTTCCTTCCGCGTCCCCGAGTGGCCCGGGACGACGGCGCGTGAGACCTGTCGACCAGCACGTACCCGCTCGGCCGCGTCCCCGAGCCACGGGCGCCCGGGAATGCCGGGCGCCGCCGGCCGCTTGTCCTCCAGTGTCGCCACGAGACCCGAGGAGCGCCATGACGAAGCACAGAACGGGCACGAGTACCGCACGAGGTGACGCCGGCGGCAGGGCCACGGCGAGCGGTGGAGGCGGCGGCGTCGGGTTCCGCTCGGAGCGCGGTCCGATCCTCGTCGCGCTGATGCTCTCGACCGCGCTCATCGCCCTCGACTCGACGATCATCGCCACCGCGGTGCCCTCCATCGTCGACGACCTCGGCGGGCTCTCGCAGTTCCCGTGGCTCTTCTCCGTCTACCTGCTGGCGCAGGCGGTGTCGGTCCCCGTGTACGCCAAGCTCGCCGACACCCTCGGCCGCAAGCCGGTCATCCTCGTCGGCATCGGCCTGTTCCTCCTCGGCTCGGTCATGTGCGGCCTCGCGTGGGACATGGGTTCGCTCATCGTCATGCGCGCCGTGCAGGGGCTGGGTGCCGGCGCCGTGCTCCCGCTCACCATCACGATCGCCGGCGACATCTACACCGTTGCCGAGCGGGCCAAGGTCCAGGGCTACATCGCCTCGGTCTGGGCCATGTCCTCGGTCGTCGGGCCGACGCTCGGCGGCGTCTTCGCCCAGTTCGCCTCCTGGCGCTGGATCTTCCTCGTGAACATCCCCTTCTGCCTCCTCGCCGCGTGGATGCTGTGGCGCACCTACGGCGAGTCGCTCGAACGGCGCCGCCATCGCATCGACTACGCGGGCGCGAGCGTGCTGACCGTCGCGCTGACCCTGCTCATCCTCGCCGCCCTCGAGGGCGGACAGGCGTGGGCGTGGTCCGCCTGGCAGAGCGTCGGCTCGTTCGTCGTCGGCGGTGTCCTGCTCGCGGCGTTCGTCGCGATCGAGCATCGAGCCGCCGAGCCGGTGCTCCCGCTGCAGGTCTTCGGCCGCCGGCTCATCGTCGCCACGTCGCTCATCTCGGTCGGCGTCGGCACCGTCCTCATCGGCCTCACGTCCTACGTGCCCACCTTCCTCGAGCGGACGACGGGCGCGACGCCGCTCGTCGCCGGGCTCGCGGTGGCCGCCTTGACGCTCGGCTGGCCGGTGTCGGCGTCCCAGTCGGGGCGTCTCTACCTGCGCATCGGGTTCCGGCCCACCGCCCTGATCGGCCTCGTGCTCGCCGGGGTCGGGTCGCTCGTGCTGTGGCTCGTCAGCACCCACCCGAACGTGTGGACGACGGCGCTGTCGTGCTTCGTCGTGGGACTCGGTCTCGGCCTCGTCGCCACCCCGACGCTCATCGCGGCCCAGGCGTCGGTGCCCTGGCACGAGCGCGGCGTCGTCACCGGTTCCACCATGTTCATGCGCTCGGTCGGCAGCGCCGTCGGCGTCGCGGTGTTCGGCGCCATCGCCAACGCCGTCATCGCCCGGTCGGGCGGGGACGCGTCGGCCGACGCCGTCGGTGCGGGGTCGAGCGCGGTGTTCCTCGCCGTCGTCGTCGCGGCGGGCATCAGCATCGTGGCCGGGCTGCTCATGCCACCGACGCGAGCCGACGACCTGGACGCCGCGGCGGCGCCCGAGCCGGAGCAGGCCGCCGCCTGAGGCGCGCGCACGGATGCCCACTCGACCCGGGTCGAGTGGGTGGCTCCTCGGACGCGTGATGGCAGGCCGGCGTGCGGCGGCGCGGGCGACGCGGGCGTGCCCGTCAGTGGTTGCGCAGCGCCGAGACGAGCTCGGACTTCGACATCGACGAGCGGCCGGAGATGCCGATCTCGCGGGCGCGCTTCATTAGCTGGTCCTTGGTCATGTCGTCGTAGCTGCCGGCCTTGCCGCCCTTGCGGCCGACCGACGATCGCGACGAGCCGGCGGCGGCGTTCGCGATGCGGGCCGCCTTCTCCTTGCTCGCGCCCTCGTCACGAAGTGCCTCGTAGGTCTCCGGGTCCTTGACCGAGGGTCCGGGGCTCTTGCGCTTCGGCATGGGGATCTCCTCTCGTCGTGGCTGGTCCGTCGTCGCCCGGTCACGGCCGACGACCGGTTCGTACCCGGCGGGGGCCGCTTCTACTCGGCGCCGCGGACGAGGCGGATCACCGCCCGTTCGAGCGCGTCGCGGTCGCGGACGCGGACGAGCTCGCCGTTGGCCAAGCGGGCCCGGTCGGCCTTGGTGAGCCGGCTCAGGCCCCGCGCGACGGTGCGCCCGACGGCGTACTCGTCCAGGACCCGCGGGTCGACGTACGAGCGTCGCGCGACCGCCGGCGTGTTGCCGAGGTGCTCGGAGACCACCTTCATCGCGTCCTTCTCGGCGCGCTTCTGCTCTCGCTCGGTGGCGGCGGGGCCGGTCTGGGCCAGGGCGACCGCGGCGGTGACCGTCGCCGCCCACGTGCGCAGGTCCTTGACGGTGAACTCGTCGCCGACGAGCTCCTTGAAGGCGAGGTTGAGGTCGGCGGAGTGCAGCTCGTGCCACCCGGTCGCGTCACGGAAGGCGAGCAGCCGCTCGCCGGGGTAGCCGCTGCGCTTGAGCGACAGGACGAGCCGCGCGAGCAGCTGGTCCGTCATGACGGCCTCGCGCAGCACCCCTGACTTGGCGGGGAACTCGAAGGTGATGTCCTCACCGCTGACCCTGACGTGCTGGCGCAGGAGCGTCGCGACGCCGTACGAGCCGTTCTGCGCCTCGTAGGCCTCACCGCCGGTGCGGAAGAGGCCGGCGTCCAGCATGTGCAGCGCCGCTGCGGTGACGCGGCGGCGGCCGAGACCGTCGGTGCGCAGGTCCGTGGCCAGCTGCTTGCGCGCCTGCGGCAGCCGCCTGGCCAGGGCTAGGACGCGGTCGTGCTTCTCCCGGTCACGGGCCTCGTGCCACTTCTCGTGGTAGAGATACTGGCGGCGTCCGGCGTCGTCCGTGCCGACGGCCTGGATGTGCCCGTTGGGGTACGGGCTGATCCACACGTCCTTCCACGCCGGCGGTATGACGAGTGCCTTGACACGCTCGCGGGTCTCGGCGTCGACGGCCCTCCCGTCCGCGTCGACGTAGCCGAAGCCGGAACCGCGGCGCACCCGGCGGATGCCGGGGCCGTCGATCATGCTGCGCCGCAGTCTCATGCGCCACACGTACCCCGACGCGCGACCGCGAACTCACCGACCCGGCCGCCCGCGTGGCGGACCGACCTGACCGGGTCGTCAGCACCTCAGGACGTCGGGCCCTCGCTCTCCGGGGAGGGCAGGCCGTCCGCGTCCGCCGCGGCCTCGACCGCGTCCGGACCGACAGGGGCACCCGGGCTGTCGGAACGATCCGAGCCGTCCTGACCGTCGGCGGCACGCACGGGCAGGATGTCGGGGACCGAGATGTCCTCCTGGCCGGGTGGCACGGGTGGGTCGGGGGTCACCGGGGGGAAAACGGTTCCGTCGCTGTTGAGGTGGGATTCGTGAGGGGTCACGTGCATCGCCTTCGTCCCCGAGATCGCGGTGGCTGCTTACCGTTCGACCATACCCACGTCACCGGGCCCGTCCACGAGCCGAGTCCACCGCCGTCAGGCGAGGAGCGCGGCGCCCAGCGCGTCCCGCAGGAACGCCTCGTACCGGGCCACCGACCAACCTCGCTCGACGACGAGCCGGTTGTAGAGCATCGGGTCCATGTAGAGCCAGCAGACGTCGGCGGCCGCGGCCCGCGAGAGGCCCGGTCGCAACCCCCCGATGCGGGCGAGGTGGCGGACGAGCTGCTGGGCGCCGAAGAGCCGGTTGGCGTCCGCGGTCGCCTTGAGGGCCGCGGCCTCGCTGTCGGTGTCGGACGCGAGGACGAGCACGGTGCCCATGGGCGCGACGCGACGAACGACGTCGCGGACGATGCGGACCCACTGGTCCAGCGCCTCGGCAGGGTCGGTCGTCTCCTGCAGAGCGCGGACGGCCGGCCGTTCGGCGAAGGAGACCGGCTCGTCGTCGCCGACGACGGCCCAGTCGTAGGCGTCCTTGAGCAGGGCGACCTTGCCGCCGACGGCGTCGAAGACGGTCTTCCGGCTGACCCCGGCAGCGGAGGCCACCGCGTCGATGGTCGTGGCGGCATAGCCCCGCTCCACGAAGAGCGCACTGGCGGCCTCGACGACGGCGCGACGCGTGCGGCGCGCCTGTGCCTCACGCAAACCGGACACGTAGGCCCGTTTCGGACGGGAGCTCATCGGACTTCCCGCAAACCGCTTGACGCCATCACCGGGTGCTTTCACTCTGGGTTAAGTCAATACACCGACGGTAACACCAATGGGGGTGAAGGTCGTGCGGGTGGCAGTCATCGGAGCCGGACCGGCCGGCCTGGTCAGTGGCATCGGTCTCGCGCGCCGCGGGCACTCGGTGGTCGTCGTCGACCGCGACGCCGGACCGCCCGCCACCGGGCACTGGGACCGACGCGGTGTCATGCAGTTCCAC
>NZ_JBPGXG010000117.1:0-15034 GCF_056755255.1 Monashia sp. HAY1-5C
TCCGTCGTCGGCAGCGTCAGATGTGTATAAGAGACAGCAGCAGGGCAGTCCACGTTCCCGCCTCGGTACGGCGGGAGTCCCACCGGACCGTGCCGAGGTCGATCTCGCGCGACCGGAGGCGCTCGGACACCCGGGCCTCGAGCGTCGGGGACCCGCCGTGCGACGCGCCCCGGGCGCGGAGCCGGGCGACCCGCGCCAGCCCGGCGACGTGCTCTCGCTCGGCGAGGATGGGACCCTCGTACCGGTGCACCTTCTCGACCGGCCAGCCGGCCCGGTCCGCGACGTCCTCGGCGGACATGCCGGCCCGGATCAGCGCCTGGACGTCCCGGGGGCGCAGGCCCCCCGCGACCTGGATCTGCAGCTGCCCGAGCCGGGGCCGGTCG
Organism: Monashia sp. HAY1-5C; assembly: GCF_056755255.1. Classification (NCBI taxonomy): domain Bacteria; kingdom Bacillati; phylum Actinomycetota; class Actinomycetes; order Micrococcales; family Intrasporangiaceae; genus Intrasporangium; species Monashia sp. HAY1-5C. Next base: position 384 of record NZ_JBPGXG010000117.1, read on the forward strand.
CGACGCGCGGCCGCCCGGAGCGGCTCGTCGAGCGGGAGGGCGAACCGGTTGCCGTCGTCGTCGGTCAGCAGCAGGTGCGTGCCGTCCTCGTGGACGCCGACGAGCCGGAGGTGCTGCATGGAAGGGTCCTTCGGTGGGTGGGGTCGGACGGGTCGGTGGGCTGGATGTGCGTCGAGCATGCCACCGGGCGGGCGGGCACGAAAGCGCCCACGCCGCGCAGGTACCGTTTGCTGTGGCATGCCCACCTCGTACGCCTCCGCCCAGCTCGCCCTCGACATCGTCGGCGTGTTCGTCTTCGCGCTCTCCGGCGGTCTCGTCGCCGTCAAGAAGGGGCTCGACCTCTTCGGCGTCCTCGTGCTCGCGTGCGCCGCGGCGCTCGGCGGCGGCATCGTGCGCGACCTGCTCATCGGTGACGTCCCGCCGGTGGGCATCAGCGACTGGCGGCTGCTCACGGCCGCGGGTCTCGGCGGGCTCGTCACCTTCCTCTACCACCCGGCCGTCGAGCGCACGTCGCGCTTCGTCCGGGTCCTCGACGCCGCGGGCCTTGCCGTCTTCGCCGTGTCCGGCAGCCTCAAGGCCGTCACGACGCCCGGGGTCGCGCCCGTCGCCGCGGTCCTCGTCGGCATCATCACCGCGGTCGGCGGCGGCGTCGTGCGCGACGTGCTCGCCGGGCAGGTGCCCGAGGTGCTGCGACGCGAGCTCTACGCCGTGCCGGCCATGCTCGGCGCGGTCGTCATCGTCGCCGCCGCCCAGCTCGGTTCGCTGCGGGACTGGCTGCTGTGGACCGCCGTCGGCCTCGTCTTCGCCGTCCGCATGGTCGCCGTCCGCCTCGACCTCAACGCCCCCACCCCCCTGCGGTCCGGTCCCTGACCGGCCACCGGGACCCACGACCACCGGCACCGGCGCCCAGACGCCCGAGCCCCGACCCCGACGAGAGGCCACGGCCACCCCATGACAGCGCAGACCCCCAGCAGCGGCGACCGGCCCGGCACGACGCCGGGTCCAGGGTCGGCTCCAGGGCCCGCTCCGGGGCCGGGTGCACCCGGCCCGAGCGGGTCCTCGCTCGAGCCCTACGACGCGGTGCTCCTGCTGGGCTTCGGCGGCCCCGAGGGCCCCGACGAGGTCATGCCGTTCCTGCGCCGCGTCACCGCCGGCCGGGGCATTCCCGACGAGCGCCTCGCCGAGGTCGGCGAGCACTACCACCTCTTCGGCGGCCGCAGCCCGATCAACGACCAGAACCGTGCCCTCGTCGCCGCGCTGCGCCGCGAGCTCGACGGGCGCGGCCTCGACGCCCCGGTCGTGTGGGGCAACCGCAACAGCGAGCCGTTCGTCGTCGACGCCCTCCGCGACGCCCATGCGGCGGGGCACCGACGCGTCCTCACCCTGACCACGAGCGCCTACTCGTCCTACTCCTCGTGCCGTCAGTACCGTGAGGACCTCGCCGACGCGGCCGCCGAGCTGCGCGAGGAGGGCATCGAGCTGAGCATCGACAAGGTGGCACCGTACGCGCCGCGGCCCGGCTTCGCCGCCGCCAACCTCGAGGAGCTGGTCCGGTCCCTGCGCGCGCTCGACGGGCTGCCCGACCGTGAGCTCGCCCTGCTGTTCGTCACGCACTCGATCCCGGACGCCATGGACGACACGTCCGGACCCGGCGACGGCGAGGGCAACCTCTACCGGCGCCAGCACCTGGCGCTCGCCTCGCGGCTGGCCGACGAGGCCGGTCGGGTGCTCGGTCGCGACCTCACCGGTGAGCTCGTCTACTGCTCGCGGTCCGGGCCGCCCACCCAGCCCTGGCTCGAGCCGGACGTCAACGACCGCATCGAGCAGCTGGCGGCCGAGGGGGTGACGACCGTGGTGCTGGCCCCGATCGGCTTCGTCTCGGACCACATGGAGGTCGTCTACGACCTCGACACGGAGGCCCAGCGGACGTGCGACCGTCTCGGCGTCCGTCTCGTCCGGGTGCCCACCGTGGGCGCGGCCGACACCTTCGTGCGCGACCTGGTCGACGCCCTGCTCGAGCGGGCCGCCGAGGCCCGCGGGGAGGCCGTCCCGACCTACGAGGGTCGGATGCCCTCGGTGTGCGCACCCGGCTGCTGCCCGAACCTGCGCGCGGCCCGACCGGCCCTGTGCGGCCGCGACTGAGGAGGACGCATGACCGACACCACCCGCCCCGCCACCAGCCCCGCCATCAACCCCCGGCCCAGCGCCCGACCCAGCGCCGGAGCCGACCCGGGGCTGCCCGAGGGCCTCGACCTGGCCCAGCTGGAACGCACCGTCGTCGCCATCGCCACCGAGGCGTCGCGGTTCATCCGCGACGAACGCCCGGACGGCGTCGGCGTCGCGGCGACGAAGTCCACGGACACCGACGTCGTCACCGTCATGGACCGGCGCTCCGAGGAGCTGCTCCACCGGCTCATCCAGCAGGCGCGTCCGGACGACGGCATCCTCGGCGAGGAGGGTGCGGATGTCGCCGGGACGTCCGGCCTGACCTGGGTCGTCGACCCCATCGACGGGACCGTCAACTACCTCTACCGGGTCCCCGCCTACGCCGTGTCCGTCGCCGTCGTCGTCGGCGACCCCGCGGTCCACGGGGCGTGGACGCCGGTGGTGGGCGCGGTCGCCGACCCGTGCCTGCGCCTCGTCCACCACGCCCGGCGGGGCGGTGGGGCGTGGACCCGGCCCGAGGGCGCGACGCCGGACGACCCCGGGACGCGGCTCCACGTCTCCACGGAGGAGCGGCTCGGGCGCACCCTGCTCGCCACCGGTTTCGGCTACGACCCCGACAAGCGTGCGAGGCAGGCGGAGGTGCTGCGACACGTCCTGCCACAGGTCCGCGACATCCGCCGCATCGGCAGCGCCGCCCTCGACCTCGTCCGCGTCGCCGACGGGTCCGTCGACGCCTATGCCGAGTCCGGCCTCAACGCCTGGGACCTCGCGGCCGGGTGGCTCGTGGTCGAGGAGGCGGGGGGCGTCGTCGTCGGCGCCCAGGGCGACCCCGGCAAGGAGCTGACCGTCGCGGCCGGACCCGCCCTCGTCGAGCCGGTGCGGGTCCTCTTCACGTCCTGAGCCGGCGCCGAGCCGGCCGGCCGGGAGGGCGGGGGCGTCAGGCGCCCCACGCCTTCTGGCCAGGAGTGCAGGCATCCACGATGGGTGCGTCGAGCAGCGCCCACTCGTGCGGCGGACGCGCACCTCTGGGGTAGACGCGCGTCCTCGGGGAGCCGGTCGCCCGCGGGTCCTGCTGACCCCCGGGGCCGGCGTCGGGGGTCAGGCGGCCGCGAACGGCACGAGCTCAGGGACGTGGATGTCGTTGTCCTGGGCGAGGCGGGCGAAGGACTCGAGCTCGCCGGTGTGCACGCGGACGCGGTACTCGTCGCCGGCGGCCTGCGCCTCGGCGAGCTCGTCGAGGGTGGCGCTCACGCGCTGGCGGATCTCGTCGACGAACTGGGTCATGGTGCACCTCCGGGCCGGTGGAAGGATTCGGTCGGGTCGGCAGACCCTATCGCGGCTGGGCAGCACCACTGTGCACCGGACCGGGTCGCGGAAGGGCAAAGCGGACGTGAGCTGTTGGTCCGGAAAGGGTATTGACCGGCGGTGGCGCGGGCCGCGTCTCAGCCGGTGAATGGGCCGACGTGACATCGCGAGGATGTTCAGGCACAATCCGCGCACGCAGTGAGATGTTCCGGGCGGGCGAGACCGGGCCTCCGGGCGGGAACAAGCGTGGCCCACCGGGCGTTCTCCGCCACACAGACGCAGGCGCACGAGGAGAAGCGAGAAACCAGATGGCAACCGATTACGACGCGCCACGCAAGACCGACGACGACCTGAGCGAGGACTCGCTCGAGGAGCTGAAGTCGCGGCGGGTCGACAAGACCTCGTCGAGCGTGGACGTGGACGAGACCGAGCAGGCGGAGGGCTTCGAGCTGCCCGGTGCCGACCTGTCCGGCGAGGAGCTGTCGGTCCGGGTCCTGCCCAAGCAGGCCGACGAGTTCACCTGTGGACAGTGCTTCCTGGTCCACCACCGCAGCCAGCTCGCCAAGGAGAGCAACGGCATGATGATCTGCACGGACTGCGCCGCCTGAGCGGAGCCGTGCGGTCGAGGCAGGAGCAAGTAGGGTCGGTCCACGTGACCGACCCTTGTGCTGTCCCGGACGCCACCGGCACCTCTCGCGCCGACCTCCGTGCCGGCGCTCACGCCGACGGGGGGCACGGCGGGACCGTCGCGGTCCTGCGGCTCGACCCGGAGCTCCCGATGCCGTCGTACGCCCACCCGGGCGATGCCGGGGCGGACCTGCGCTCCCGGGTCGAGGTGACCATCGAGCCGGGCGAGCGCGTCCTCGTGCCGACGGGTGTGGCTCTGGCGCTGCCGCCCGGCCATGCCGGCTTCGTCCACCCCAGGTCCGGCCTCGCGGCCAGGCACGGCATCTCGATCGTCAACGCGCCGGGCACCGTCGACGAGGGGTATCGCGGCGAGATCCTCGTCAACCTCGTCAACCTCGACCCCCGGGAGGCGTTCACGGTCCGCCGCGGCGACCGCATCGCCCAGCTCGTCGTCCAGCGCGTCGTCCGGCCGGTGTTCGTCGCCGTGGACTCGCTCGACGAGACCGTCCGGGGTGACACTGGACACGGGTCGACCGGAGGCTTCGGTCCCGGCGACGCCGTACCGGGTCGGTCGGGCGACGCAGCCGGCGCCCCGCCGACCGGGCGGGACGCCGCCACGGCGCCCCGGTGATCGGGTACGGTTCGCCGGGCGCCCACTCGGGCCCTTCGGCCAACCCACCGGCGGGCCACCGCCCAGGCCGGTCAGCAGGACTTCTAAGGACGGAATGACGTGGGACTCTTCAGCCGCGGCAAGTCGGGCAGGAACGACGACGAGGCCTTCGTCGACGACCTCGGGGGCGACGGCGGTCCCGGGAGCACCGAGGGCCTCGACGAGGACGCCCCTGCCGCTGCGCCTGCCCCCGAGGGCCCGCTCGACCGCGGCTCGGTCGCGGACGACACCGACTACCTCAACCTCGGCTCGATCTGGCTGCGTGGCCAGCAGGGCATGGAGCTGCGTCTCGAGCTGAACGAGCAGGAGCAGCAGATCGTCGGCGTGACCGCGGTCGTCGGCGAGTCGGCCGTCCAGCTGCAGGCCTTCGCCGCTCCCCGCACCGAGGGGGTCTGGGTCGAGATCCGCAACGAGATCGCCAAGAGCATCACGGACGCCGGCGGCACGGCCGAGGTCCAGACCGGGGAGTTCGGCGAGGAGCTGCTCACCCGGATGCCGCAGAACGGCCCCGACGGTCGCACCGTCTTCATGCCGGCCCGGTTCGTCGGTGTCGACGGCCCTCGCTGGTTCCTGCGCGCCGTGGTGTCCGGACGGGCGGCCATCGAGCCGGCCGCGGCCGGGCCGATCCACGAGGTCATCCGCACGGCCGTCGTCGACCGGGGTCCCGACGCGATGCCGCCGCGCGAGCTTCTCCCGCTGCGCCTGCCCGACGCCCAGCCGGGCGGCGACGACGCGTCCGGATCGCAGGAGCCGACGCCGCCCCGGGCCGAGGACCTGCGTCCGTTCGAGCGCGGACCCGAGATCACCGAGGTCCGCTGAGGTGTCCGTCCGCGGTGGCACGTTGCGCCGTCTCGCCGACCTCGTTCGTCCGTCGCACGAGCTCGAGGCGGCCGAGCTGCGCCAGGAGTCGACCGACGTGGGCGTCATCCACATCGTCGACGCCACGCTGCGCAGCCGTGCCACCGTGCGCGGCGAGATCCGCTCGGTGACGCTGCGGCCCCGGGACGAGACCCCCGCCCTGGACGCCGAGCTCTGGGACGGCACCGCGTCCCTGCACCTCGTGTGGCTCGGACGGCGGCGCATCGCCGGCATCGTCCCCGGGATCAAGATCCAGGCCACCGGCCGCATCACGCAGCAGCGCTCGGTGCTGACCCTGTTCAACCCCGCCTACGAGATCATCGGCAAGCCCGGGAGCCAGCATGGCTGACCGCCACACCGACGGCATCGCGGCGCGCGACGCCACCGCGCCGGAGCACGGTCTCGAACGAGGAGAGGCCGACCTGCGTCGGTACGACACCGTCGAGGAGCTGCTGCGCGACAAGCTGTCCGAGGCGATCGGTGGGTGGCGCGGCGCCGTCGAGTCGGCCGTGTCGACGCTCGCCTTCGCCCTCGTGTGGGCGCGGACCCAGGACCTGCGCACGTCGCTGCTCGTCGCGGCGGCGTGCGTCGCCGTGCCGCTCGTCGTGCGGCTCGTCCAGCGTCAGGACCCCCGGTTCGTCGTCTACGCCGCCGTCGGCGTCGGCATCTCGGCGTTCTTCGCCCTCCGGTCGGGCCGCGCCGAGGACGCCTTCCTGCCCGGCATGCTCCAGAACGCCGGGTTGCTGCTCCTGCTCCTCGTGACCAACCTGGCGCGATGGCCGCTCTTCGGCTTCGTCGTCGGCGTCGCCGAGCCGGAGGCGTTCGCCGAGAACCCCACGTGGTGGCGGCGGCACCGCGGGATCGTCACCGTCGCGATGCGCCTGGCGTGGGTGCTGATCGCCCTCAACGTCGTACGGCTGTCGATCATGGTGCCGCTCTACCTCGCCGAGCAGGTGGCGGCGCTCGGCGTCGCCAAGGTCGTGCTGGGCTGGCCCGCGTACCTGCTGGCCGTCACGGCGATGGGCGCCGTCCTGGTGCGCGGGCGGACGCCGATCGACCCGGGCCGCACCGCCTGAGCCGCGCCCGGGTTCGACTGCGGCTCAGACCTCGTCGTCGTCGCCCGTACGGACGCGGGCGCCGGGGGCCACGAGCTTCTGGAGCTGGACCTCCTGCTCCGTCGTCGTGATGAAGAGCAGCTCGTCGCCGACCTCCATCGCGTCGTCGGGCGTCGGGGCGAGCGGGCGCTCCTCACGGATGATGGCCACGAGGACGGTCTCGCTCGGCCAGTCGACGTCGCCCACCCGCTGGCCGGCGAACGGGCTGGCCTCGGGCAGCGTGATCTCGACCATCGAGGCGCGGCCCTGCTGGAACTCGAAGATGCGCACGAGGTCGCCGATGCTCACGGCCTCCTCGATGAGCGCCGTCATGAGGCGCGGTGTCGAGACGGCGACGTCGACGCCCCAGGACTCGTCGAACATCCACTCGTTCTTCGGGTTGTTGACGCGGGCGACGGTGCGCGGCACCCCGAACTCGGTCTTGGCGAGCAGCGACAGGACGAGGTTCGCCTTGTCGTCGCCGGTGGCGGCGACGCAGACGTCCGACTCCTCGAGCCGGGCCTCCTCGAGCGCCGCGAGCTCGCACGCGTCGGCGAGCAGCCACGACGCCTCGGGCACCCGGGAGGCCTGGACGTCGTCGGCGTCCTTGTCGATGAGCAGCACCTGGTGCCCGTTGCCGAGCAGCTCTCGGGCGATGGACCGGCCGACGCTTCCGGCTCCGGCGATGACGACGCGCATGGGTTCTCCTGTGCCGTGCTCAGCCGGCTGCCGGGGCCTGGTCGCAGACGCGCTCGACGCGGGCGAGGTCGTCGCGGGGGACGGTGAGGTGCACGAGGTCACCCTGCTGGACGACCATGTCCGGACGCGGCAGGGTGCCCTCGCCGAGGCGCGTCACGTAGGCGACCCGCGCCCCGGTCTGCTCCTCGACGTCGACGAACCGCCGCCCGATCCAGCTCTCGGCCATCGGCACCTCCGCGATGACGATCTTGCCGCTCGGGTCGGTCAGCTCGGGCACCGCGCCCTGGGGCAGGAGGCGCTGCATCATCTGGTCGGCGGTCCAGCGCACCGTCGCCACGGTCGGGATGCCGAGGCGCTGGTAGACGGCGGCGCGCTGCGGGTCGTAGATACGAGCGGCAACGTGCTCGACGCCGAACGTCTCGCGGGCGACCCGGGCGGCCAGGATGTTCGAGTTGTCACCGCTGCTGACCGCCGCGAAGGCGTAGGCGTCGCGGATGCCGGCGGCGACGAGCGTGTCGCGGTCGAAGCCGACGCCGGTGACCGTCTGTCCCTCGAAGGACGTGCCGAGCCGGCGGAAGGCCGAGGCGTCGACGTCGATGATCGCGACGTCGTGACCACCCCGGCCCAGGGTGCGGGCCAGGGTCGAGCCGACGCGGCCGCAGCCCATGATGACGAAGTGCACGGACGCGACGCTACACCGTGGGCTCGCCACGCACCGTGCAGGTCCGGGCGGGTCCGGCGGCGCCGTTTCGGAGGGTGGACGACCGGCGCCGCCGTGCCGCGGAGGGGCCGGGTCGACGGCATACTCTGTCGTCGTGCCCGGAACCGGATCGCTGTTCAAGCGCCTCCTCGTCGGTCGCGCGATGCGCAGCGACAAGCTCGGCGAGACGCTGCTGCCCAAGCGGCTCGCGCTGCCGATCTTCGCCAGCGACGCGTTGTCCTCGGTCGCCTACGCGCCCGACGAGATCCTCCTCATGCTGGGCCTCGCCGGTGGCGCCTTCGTCACGACGCACAGCTGGCAGGTGACGGTCGGCGTCGTCCTCGTCATGGTCGTCGTCGTCGCCTCCTACCGGCAGAACGTGCACGCCTACCCCTCGGGGGGCGGCGACTACGAGGTGGCCACGGTCAACCTCGGGCCCAAGGCCGGGCTGACCGTGGCGAGCGCGCTGCTCGTCGACTACGTCCTGACCGTCGCCGTGTCGATCTCCTCGGGCGTGCAGAACGCCGCCACCGTCCTCGGCTTCGTGCGGGGCCACGAGGTCGTCGTCGCCGTCGGGCTCATCGTCTTCCTCACCGCGATGAACCTGCGCGGCGTGCGCGAGTCGGGCAAGGCCTTCGCGATCCCGGTGTACGCCTTCATGATCGCGATCCTCGGCATGGGTCTCTACGGCGTCCTGCAGAAGGTGACGGGCACGCTTCAGCCAGCCGAGAGCGCCGGCCTGACCCTGGTGCCGGAGGGCGGCAAGGAGCTGACCGGCCTCGCCGCGGCCTTCCTGCTCCTGCGCGCGTTCTCCTCGGGCTGCGCCGCGCTCACGGGCGTCGAGGCGATCAGCAACGGCGTCCCCGCCTTCCGCAAGCCCAAGAGCCGCAACGCCGCCTCGACGCTGCTGCTCATGGGCGGCCTGTCGATCACCATGCTCGGCTCGATCATCGCGCTGAGCATGTGGACCGGCGTCAAGGTGGCCGACGACCCGGCCACGCAGCTGCTGCGCAACGGGGCACCGGTCGGTGGGGACTACGTGCAGCACACCGTGATCGGCCAGCTCGCGAACTCGGTCTTCGCGAGCTTCCCGCTCGGCGTCGTGTTCGTCTCGATCGTCACCGGCCTGATCCTCGTCCTCGCCGCCAACACCGCCTTCAACGGCTTCCCGGTGCTCGCCTCGATCCTGGCCCGCGACGGCTACCTGCCGCGGCAGATGCACACCCGCGGCGACCGGCTCGCGTTCTCCAACGGAATCGTCATGCTCTCGGCGGCGGCGATCGTCCTCGTCATCATCTTCAAGGCCGAGGTCACGGCGCTCATCCAGCTCTACATCGTCGGCGTCTTCGTGTCGTTCACGACGAGCCAGGTCGGCATGGTGCGGCACTGGACGCGCCACCTGCGCCTCGAGCGCGACGCGAAGACGCGGGCCCGGATGGTGCGCTCGCGCGTCATCAACGCCGTCGGCGCCGCCATGTCGGCGACCGTCCTCGTCGTCGTGCTCATCACGAAGTTCCAGGCGGGCGCCCGCTACGCCATCATCGCGATGGCGATCCTCTTCCTCCTCATGCTCGGTATCCGGCGGCACTACTCGCGCGTGCGCGACGAGCTGCAGATCGACTGGAGCATCGAGCGGCCCATGCTGCCGAGCCACGTGCACGCCATCGTCTGCATCTCCAAGGTGCACAAGCCGACGTTGCGGGCGCTCGCCTACGCCCGGGCCAGCCGACCCACCTACCTCGAGGCCGTCACCGTCGATGTCGACCACGACGAGACGCAGGCCCTGCTCGCGGAGTGGGAGAAGCACGACATCCCCGTGCCGCTCAAGGTCCTCGCCTCGCCCTACCGGCAGATCACCAGGCCGATCCTGGACTACGTGCGCTCGATCCGCAGCGGCAACCCGCGCGACATCGTCACGGTCTACCTGCCGGAGTACGTCCTCGGCAAGTGGTGGGAGCAGGTGCTGCACAACCAGAGTGCGCTGCGGCTCAAGGGCCGCCTCCTGTTCACGCCCGGGGTCATGGTCGTCAGCGTGCCGTGGCAGCTGCAGTCCTCGCAGGGTGCCGAGCGCGACTGGATCGACGAGCCGCCCGTCGGAGGCTCGGTGCGCGGCGGGGCGCTGTGACGCCTCGCCGGCCGCGCGAGCGCTCGGCCGGTGGCGAGAGCCTCGTCGGCAGCCGTTGGACGCTCGAGGTGGGCCCGGTGGCGCACGGCGGGCACTGCGTGGCCCGCCACGAGGGACGCGTGGTGTTCGTCCGGCACACGCTGCCCGGGGAGCGCGTCGTGGCCGTCGTCACCGAGGGTCGTGAGGGCGACCGGTTCGTGCGCGCCGACGCCGTCGAGGTGCTCGAGGCGTCGGCCGACCGCGTCGAGCCGCCGTGCCCCTTCTCGGGCCCGGGTCGCTGCGGCGGCTGCGACTTCCAGCACGCGGCGCTCGACGCGCAGCGCCGCCTCAAGGCCGACGTCGTCCGCGAGCAGTTCGCCCGCGTCGCCCGGATGCCCGACGTCGACGTCGTGGTGCGACCGGTGCCGGGCGACGCCGAGGGTCTGCGCTGGCGCACCCGGGCGGAGTTCGCGGTCGACGCCGACGGACGGGCGGGGCTGCGGCGGCACCGGTCGTGGGAGGTCGTGCGCATCGACGACTGCCTCATCTCCACCGAGGACGTCATCGCCTCGGGCGTCCTCGACACGGAGTGGGAGGGTTGCACGTCCGTCGACGTGGTCGACGCCGCGTATCCCGCCGAACCGGTCCTCGTGCCGGTGCCGGAGGATGCGCAGGAGAAGGGCACGGACTGGTCCGACGCCGCCGGCGGTCCGAGCGGGGGCCTCGTGGGCGAGCTCGTCCGGCAGGGCGACTGGGAGGGCGAGTACGTCGTCGCCGCCCGCGGCTTCTGGCAGGTGCACCCCGGTGCCGCCTCGACCTTCCTGTCCCGGGTCGTCGACCTGCTCGACGCCCGGCCCGGTGACCGCGTCCTCGACCTGTACGCCGGCTCCGGCCTGTTCACCATGCGCCTCGGTGAGCTCGTCGAGCCGGGCGGCTTCGTCCTCGGCGTGGAGGGTGACCGTGTCGCGGTCGGCAACGGCGAGCGCAACACCGAGCACCTGCCCAACGTCGAGTGGCGCGCCGGCCGCGTCGACCGCGAGCTGCGCTCGCTCGTGCGCCAGGAGGTCACGGCCGACCTCGCCGTGCTCGACCCGCCCCGCACCGGGGCCGGCAAGGACGTCATGGTGCTGCTGGCCCAGCTGGGCCCCCGGCGCGTCGTCTACGTCGCGTGCGACCCCGCGGCGCTCGCCCGCGACGTGCGCGAGGCGTCCGCCCACGGCTACTCGCTGACCGTGCTCGAGGGCTGGGACGCGTTCCCGATGACCCATCACGTCGAGTGCATCGCCGTGCTGGATCGCGTGCCCGCCGCGGCGTCCGCGCCCTGAACGGCGCGGCGTCCGCGCCCTGAACGGCGCGGCGTCCGCCCGCTGGACCGCGCGGCGTCCACACGGTCGCCGGGGTACGGGGAGACACGGCCCGTCCCGGCGACCAAGATGGGTCGATGGCGTGGACTGACACCCGCGCGACCGTGTGGTTAGATATATCTTGACGTCAAGATAAATCGAGCGAAGACGCTGGAAGGAGCCCGCTGTGGGCAGTGTTGACAGCTTCAAGGCCAAGGGGACCCTCGAGGTCGGTGAGCGGTCCTACGAGATCTACCGGCTCGCCGGGGTGCAGGGCCACGAGACCCTCCCGTACAGCCTCAAGGTGCTCCTCGAGAACCTGCTGCGGACCGAGGACGGCGCGAACATCACCGCCGACCACATCCGCGCCGTCGGCTCGTGGGACGAGAACGCCGACCCGGACACCGAGATCCAGTTCACGCCGGCCCGCGTGATCATGCAGGACTTCACGGGCGTGCCGTGCATCGTCGACCTCGCCACGATGCGCGAGGCGATGGCCGACCTCGGCGGTGACCCGACGAAGATCAACCCCCTCGCACCGGCCGAGCTCGTCATCGACCACTCGGTCATCATCGACGTCTTCGGCCGTGCCGACGCCTTCGAGCGCAACGTCGAGATCGAGTACCAGCGCAACCGCGAGCGCTACCAGTTCCTGCGCTGGGGCCAGACCGCGTTCGACGACTTCAAGGTCGTCCCGCCGGGCACGGGCATCGTCCACCAGGTCAACATCGAGCACCTCGCGCGCACCGTCATGGTCCGCGAGATCGACGGTGAGCGCTTCGCCTACCCCGACACGTGCGTCGGTACCGACTCGCACACGACGATGGTCAACGGCCTCGGCGTCCTCGGCTGGGGCGTCGGTGGCATCGAGGCCGAGGCCGCCATGCTCGGCCAGCCCGTCTCGATGCTCATCCCGCGGGTCGTCGGCTTCAAGCTCTCCGGCACCATCCCCACCGCGGCCACGGCCACCGACGTCGTGCTCACGATCACCGAGATGCTGCGTGACCACGGCGTCGTGGGCAAGTTCGTCGAGTTCTACGGCGAGGGCGTCTCGCAGGTGCCGCTCGCCAACCGCGCCACCATCGGCAACATGAGCCCCGAGTTCGGCTCGACGTGTGCGATCTTCCCGATCGACGACGTCACGCTCGAGTACCTCCGCCTCACCGGCCGCTCGGAGGAGAGCGTCGCGCTCGTCGAGGCGTACGCCAAGGAGCAGGGCATGTGGCTGACGGCCGGTCCCGACCAGCCCGAGGCCCGCTACAGCGAGTACATCGAGCTCGACCTGTCGACGGTCGTCCCGTCGATCGCCGGCCCGAAGCGCCCGCAGGACCGCATCGCCCTGGTCGACGCCAAGGACGCCTTCCGGAAGGTGCTGCCCACCTACGTCGCGCACGACGAGGGTGACCCCGGCTCGGCCCAGTCGTTCCCGGCGAGCGACCCCGGCGAGGACAACGGCGGCGACAAGCCGCACGACGGCAACGCCGACGGCCGCCCCTCGAAGAAGGTCGCGATCAAGGACGCCGAGGGGCGCGAGTTCGAGATCGACCACGGCATCGTCTCGATCGCCTCGATCACGAGCTGCACCAACACGTCCAACCCCTCCGTCATGATGGCCGCGGCGATGCTCGCCAAGAACGCCGTCGAGAAGGGCCTCACGGTCGCCCCGTGGGTCAAGACGTCGATGGCGCCCGGCTCGAAGGTCGTCACGGGCTACTACGACAAGGCCGGCATGTGGCCCTACCTCGAGAAGCTCGGCTTCCACCTCGTCGGCTACGGCTGCACGACGTGCATCGGCAACTCGGGCCCGCTCAACGACGAGATCTCTGCGGCCATCAACGACGCCGACCTCGCCGTCACCTCGGTCCTGTCGGGCAACCGCAACTTCGAGGGTCGCATCAACCCCGACGTCAAGATGAACTACCTCGCGAGCCCGCCGCTCGTCATCGCCTACGCCCTCGCCGGCACGATGGACTTCGACTTCTCGTCGGAGCCGCTGGGCAAGGACACCGACGGCAACGACGTCTTCCTCGAGGACATCTGGCCCGCCCCGGCCGACGTCGAGCGCACCATCGGCGAGAGCATCAGCCAGCAGATGTTCACCGACGACTACGCCGACGTCTTCGCCGGTGACGAGCGCTGGCGCTCGCTGCCGACGCCCGAGGGTGACACGTTCGCCTGGGACGATGAGTCGACCTACGTGCGCAAGCCCCCGTACTTCGAGGGCATGTCGATGGAGACCACCCCCGTGACCGACATCGAGGGCGCCCGCGTGCTGGCCAAGCTCGGTGACTCGGTGACGACCGACCACATCAGCCCGGCCGGTGCGATCAAGACCGACAGCCCCGCCGGCCGGTACCTGGCCGAGCACGGCATCGAGCGCAAGGACTTCAACTCCTACGGTTCCCGCCGTGGCAACCACGAGGTCATGATCCGCGGCACGTTCGCCAACATCCGCCTCAAGAACCTGCTCCTCGACGGCGTCGAGGGCGGCTTCACCCGCGACTTCACCGCGGGCGGCGAGCAGACGACGATCTACGACGCCGCGCAGAGCTACGCCGCCGCGGGCACGCCCCTCGTCATCCTCGCCGGGAAGGAGTACGGCTCCGGCTCCTCGCGCGACTGGGCGGCCAAGGGCACCCGGCTCCTCGGCGTGCGCGCCGTGGTCGCCGAGAGCTACGAGCGGATCCACCGCTCCAACCTCATCGGCATGGGTGTCATCCCGCTCCAGTTCCCGGCGGGGGAGAACGCCGACTCGCTCGGCCTCGACGGGACCGAGACCTTCGCGATCTCGGGCATCACCGAGCTGAACGAGGGCCGCACGCCGCGGACGGTGAAGGTGACCGCCACCAAGGACGGCGGCGAGGCCGTCGAGTTCGACGCGGTCGTGCGCATCGACACCCCCGGTGAGGCCGACTACTACCGCAACGGCGGCATCCTCCAGTACGTCCTGCGCTCGCTCGTCGCGAGCTGAGCAGGGGGAGGCGTCGCGAGGCGCCGCCCGTCCGGGCCCCTGTCTCTTATACACATCTCCGAGCCCACGAGACGGAGCTACATCGAGGGGGGGGTCTTTTTTTTTGGGAGAGGG
>NZ_JBPGXG010000118.1:0-14920 GCF_056755255.1 Monashia sp. HAY1-5C
CGGATGGACCGAGCCGTGGCGGTTCGTCACAGCGGCCTTCCTCCACTCACCGGCGACGATCTTCCACATCCTGCTCAACATGTTCGCGCTGTGGAGCCTGGGCCAGTACCTCGAGCCGCTGCTCGGTCGAGCCCGCTTCGCCGCCCTCTACCTCATCAGCGGCGTCGGCGGCCAGGTCGGCGTCGCGCTCCTCGCCGGCTCACCGACGATCGAGGGGCTCCAGGCCGGTCAGGACCCGGCCTGGATCACCCAGGTCGTCGGCGCCTCGGGCGCGATCTTCGGTCTCTTCGGTGCCCTGCTCGTGCTCAACCGGCACCTCGGTCGCTCGTCCACGGCGATGTACGCGACGATCGCCATCAACGCCGCCTTCGGCTTCATCTACCCCGGCATCGCCTGGCAGGCCCACCTCGGCGGCCTCGTCACGGGGCTCCTCTGCGCGGCCGTCATCGTCGTGTTCCGACGCCAGCGCGTGCGCCACCTCGTGTGGCTCGCCCTCGGCGGCGTCCTCGCTTTCGTCGTCGTCGTCGCCCTGGCCAAGTACCTGTCGCTGCCGGATGTCGTCCGGATGATCGACTCGCGCTCCTTCAGCGACTGACGGCCCGACGCCCGGTCCACCGGTCCACCGGTGCACCGGTGCACCGGTCCGTCACCGGGAGGTTCTCCACAGCGCTGCCCCCGTCCACGGCCCGACCTCGGCCTCGACGGTCGGTCAGCGGGCGAGCCGCGTCCTTGCACACAGCATCCACAGGCTGTGGACGGCGTGGTCCACACCGCGCCCACGCACGGCATCCACAGTTGTCCCCATGCCGAGTTGTCCACCGCTGTGGAAAAGCCTGTGGATCTAGTTACACCCCTGTCATTCGTCCCCAGCTGGGGACAACTCTGTGGAAAAGGTGTCCATGCGATGTGGGCGGGTGTGGACGGGGGCGTGGATGGCCCGCGCCCGACCTCGGCACCGGGTGCACGTCGAACGGCCCGCCCCCGAGGAGTCGGGGACGGGCCGTGAGTGGTCCGACGCGGCGTGGCCGCGGTGCCGGGATACGCCGAGGCGTCAGCGCCAGCGCATCGTCATGATGAAGCCGGCCATGAGCAGGACGAAGCCCACGCCGAGGTTCCACACGCCGAGCGACCCCACCGGGTACTTGTACTCGGTCACGTAGTAGACGACGATCCACAGCAGTCCGACGACGAGCAGGGTGATGAAGACGGGGGCCCACCACGACGGGTTGGGCTCGGCCGCCTTGCTCTTCTGCGGCGGGGTGTAGGGGGTCGCCTTGTGGTCGCGGCCTCTGGACTCGGGCACTGCTGTCTCCTTGGGTCGTGTGCGGCCCAGCGTAGTCCGTGCGACGACCAGCTGCGGTGACCCCGTGACAGCGCTCGACCGAGCGCGCTCGCCCCGTCGCGGTCAGGCAGAATGTCGGCGTGGTGCGGACCGTCCGCGCCCGTGGAGGACCCAGTCATGACCGACGAGCCGGTGACCGCCCCGCAGCCGCGTCGGCGTCCGCGACCCACGTGGCGCCCGCTCGTCCCCGTCATCACCGCGGTCGCCGGGATCATGTTCTCGATGAGCTTCGTCGCCGCCCAGGGCCAGGACCTGAGGGCCGATCGCGACCTTCCGCAGCTCATCATGGCCGGCGACGCCCGGGTCGCCGAGAAGGCCGCCGAGCTCGACACCCTCCAGAAGGAGGTCGACGCGCTGTCCAAGGCCAGCGCGCCCTTCGACCAGCGCCTGTCGAGCCTGAGCGCCAAGGGGGACGACCTCGCGGTGGCGGCTGCCGACACCAAGGTCACCGGTCCCGCCATCGAGGTCACGCTCGACGACGCGCACCGCAGCGCCGACTCGCTGCCCGACGGGTTCACCCCGGACGACATCGTCGTGCACCAGCAGGACGTCCAGGGCGTCGTCAACGCGCTCTGGCGGTCCGGCGCCGAGGCGATGATGATCCAGGACCAGCGGGTCATCTCCACGAGCGCGGTCCGGTGCGTCGGCAACACCCTCATCCTCCAGGGCCGCGTCTACTCGCCGCCCTACCGGATCAAGGCGATCGGTGACGTCCAGGCGCTGCAGCTCGGCCTCGACAACGACCAGACCGTGCAGATCTACCGGCAGTACGTCGACGCCGTCGGTCTCGGCTACGGGGTGCAGACTCACGCCGCCGAGGAGTTCCCGGCATACTCGGGAACGGTCGACCTCCAGTACGCGTCGCCGATCCGCTGAGCACGCTCGGCGCGCGCCGATCGACCCGAGCCACCTCGACCCGTCCCGCAGCATCCCGTGAGGCCCGCATGACCCGCATCCTCGTCGTCGACAACTACGACAGCTTCGTCTACACGATCGTCGGCTACCTCGAGCAGCTCGGCGCCGAGTGCCACGTCGTGCGCAACGACGCCGTCGAGGCCCGCGAGGCCGCCGACTACGACGGCGTGCTCGTCTCGCCCGGCCCGGGCACGCCCGAAGCGGCCGGCGTCTCGATGGAGCTCATCCGCGAGTGCGCTCGCATCGGCACGCCGATGTTCGGGGTCTGCCTCGGCCACCAGGCGCTCGGCGTCGTCGCCGGCGCCACGGTCGACCGTGCGCCCGAGCTGCTCCACGGCAAGACGTCCCTCGTGCACCACGACGGCACCGGCGTCCTCGAGGGGCTGCCCTCGCCGTTCACGGCGACGCGCTACCACTCCCTGACGATCGACCCGTCGACCCTGCCCGACGAGCTCGTCGCCACCGCGCACACCGACTCCGGGGTGGTCATGGCGGTGCGGCACCGCGACCTGCCGTTGCACGGCGTCCAGTTCCACCCGGAGAGCGTGCTCACCGAGGGCGGGCACCGGATGCTTGCCAACTTCCTCGCCATGTGCGGCGACGGCGACGCGGTCGCCCGCTCGGTGGGGCTCAGTCCCCTCGTGACCGCCGCGGTGTGAGAAAAGGGGCCCCTCCGGCGATCGGAGGGGCCCCTTCCTCGCGGCGTCTCAGGGCAGGAGGGGTCCCCCGGTGGTCGTGCCCGCCGTCGTGGGGGGTGTCGTCGGCGGCGGCACCGTGACGGTCGTCGTCGACGGCTGCGGCGTCGGGGTCTTCGCCACCTTGACGGTGATCGTCGAGCCGGCCTTGACGACGTCGCCGCCCTTCTCGACGTCGAGGACCTGGTCGGCCGGCTTGTCGGAGTCGACCGGCTCCTTCTTCGGGTTGAGGCCGGCGTTCTGCAGTGCGATGACCGCCTGAGTCCAGTCCTTGCCGACGAGGTCGTCCGGCACCTGCACGTTGCCGGTCGCGTAGTAGATCGTGATGTCCGAGCCGGCCGCCACCGTCGAGTTGGCCGGCGGGTCGGTCTTGGTCACCTTGTTCTTGTCCTGGTCGGGCGTGTTCTCCTCGACGAACTTGGCGACGGTGAACCCCTGCTTCTCCAGCTCGGCCCGGGCGTCGTCCTTCTTCATGCCGCTGACGTCGGGCACCTGCACGCTCTCGGGCCCGGTCGACACGACGAACCGGATCACCGACTGCTCGGCGACCTGCCCACCGGCCTTGGGGTCCTGGCTGATGACCCGGCCCTCAGCCACCGTCGTGCTGGGTGCCGACGACTTCTCGCCGCGGAGGTTGCTCGTCGCGAGGGCCTGGTTGGCCTGGGACTCCTGGAGGTTGACGATCGAGGGCACCGCCACCATCTTGACGTCGGGCTGCTGGTTGCCGAACCAGGTCACGGCGAGCCAGCCAATGAGCCCGAGCAGGACGAGCGCGAGGACCGTGATGAGCGCCGCCCGGCCCTTGTGCCCCCTGCGCTCCTCCTCCTCGTCGTGCCCGACGGCCGGCAGCCCGGCCGTGTTCTCGTAGCGGGTCCGGCGCGCCACGGGCGCCTGCACGGCGGTCGGGGTGCCCGGGGTGGCGTACGACGCCGGGAGGGTCTGGGTCGCCGCGGCGCCCACGGCCGCCCCGGTGCCGAGGGCTGCCGCGCTGATCGGACGCCCCAGACGGACGCTCTCGAGGTCGGCGCGGAAGGCGTTCGCGTCCTGGTAGCGGGCGTCGCGGTCCTTCTCCAGCGCGTGGAGCGTCACCGCGTCGAGGTCGCCGCCGACGGCGTCGTTCCAGACGCTCGGCGGCTGCGGCAGCTCGCCGACGTGCTGGTAGGCGATGGCGACCGGTGAGTCACCGGTGAAAGGCGGGCGCCCGGTCAGCAGCTCGAAGAGCATGCAGCCGGTCGAGTAGAGGTCGGAGCGGGCGTCGACCGTCTGGCCCTGGGCCTGCTCCGGCGAGAGGTACTGCGCGGTGCCGACGACCGACTGCGTCTGGGTCATCGTCGCCGCGGTGTCGGCGACGGCACGCGCGATGCCGAAGTCCATGACCTTGACCGTGCCGGCGTCCGTGATCATGACGTTGGCGGGCTTGATGTCGCGGTGGACGATGCCCATCCGGTGGCTGTAGGCCAGCGCGTCGAGGACACCCTCGGTGACCCGGATGGCCTCGCCCGGGTCGAGCTGGCGGTGCTCGCTCAGCTTCTGGCGCAGGGTCTGGCCGTCGACGTACTCCATGACGATGTAGGGCAGGTGCGTCCGCGTGCCGTTGGGGCCCTCGATGTACGTGTCGTCCTCGCCGGAGTCGAAGATCGCGACGATCGAGGGGTGGTTGAGGCCCGCGGCGGACTGGGCCTCGCGGCGGAAGCGCATGAGGAAGTTCGGGTCCCGGGCGAGGTCCGAGCGCAGCATCTTGATGGCGACGGTGCGCCCGAGGCGGGTGTCGTGCCCGACGTGGACGTCGGCCATCCCACCACGGCCGATCAGCTCGCCGACTTCGTAGCGTCCCCCGAGGACGCGGGGGGTCGTGGTCACGTTGTTCGCCCTCGCTCGGTCGTGTGCTGCGTCATCGAATGATGGGTCATCGTCGTCCGCTCGTCGTGCGCTGTCGTGGGGCCGGTCGCTCATGCTCACTTGCCCTTCCCCTTGCCCTTGCCCTTGCCGTGGCCGGACGGCGTGGCCGGCGGCGCGATGTCCGTCGTGCTCGTCGTGCTCGTCGTGGTCGTCGCCCTCGTCGGCGTCGTGCTCGGGGGCCGGCTGGTCGTCGGCGTGGCCGGCGTGCGGGTGGCTGCGCCGTTCGCCGCCTCGGTGCTCGTGACGGCGGGCGTCGGTGGTGCCTGGTCGGGGGCCCGGCCGGCCCGGTCACCCAGGACGAAGGCACCCCAGGCGACGAGGGCGACGAGGGGGACGGCGAGCCAGGCCCATCGTGACCGGCGTCCGGGGCGCTCGCGGTCCTGGCGACGCGAGTGCCGGGGCGTGTCACCCCGCGGGGTGGCCGCCTCGGGCGGGCTGGCGAGGGCCGCCGCGGCTCCTGCTGCCGACGCCTCCGTGGGCGCGTGCATGGCGGTGAAGGCCCGGGTGGCGTCGAGCGCGGCCAGCGGCACCGTCGGGTCGGTGCCGGCGACCGGTGGCGGGGTGACGCCGGGCAGCGCCCCGAGCGGGACGCCGACGGCCGCGGCCACCTCGCCCGCGGAGCCGGGACGGTCCTCGGGCCGCTTGGCCAGGCACGCGACGACGATGTCGCGCAGGTCGCGTGGCACGGAGTCGGGCAGCGGCGGGGGCGGGTCGTTGACCTGGGCCAGGGCCGTCGCGACCGGGGTGCCCATGTCGAACGGCTTGCGGCCGGTCAGCATCTCGTGGGCCACGATGCCGAGGGAGTAGATGTCGCTCGCGGCGGTCGCCGGCTCGCCCGTCGCCTGCTCGGGGCTGATGTAGTCGGGTGTGCCGAGCACCTCACCGGCGCGCGTGTGCCCCGAGCCGTTGCCGATGCGCGCGATGCCGAAGTCGGTGAGCTTCGCCTGGCCCTCGGCGGTGACGATGATGTTGGCCGGCTTGACGTCACGGTGCACGACGCCGGCCTCGTGCGCGGCCGACAGGGCGAGGGCCGCCTGGCCGAGGATGGAGCGGACCTGCTCGGGCGCCAGGCCACCGTCGCTGTCGCGGATCAGCTCGCCGAGGGTGCGTCCCGGGACGAGCTCCATGACGAGGTAGGAGACGTCGTCCTCCTCGCCGTAGTCGTACACCGCGGCGATGTTCGGGTGGTGCAGGGCGGCGCTGCCGCGCGCCTCGTCGCGGAACCGGTCGGCGAACGTCGTGTCCTCCGGGTCGGCCGGGCGCAGCACCTTGACCGCGACCGGCCGTTGCAGGACGCGGTCCGTGGCCTCCCACACGTCACCCATGCCGCCGGACGCGATGCTCGTGTCCAGCGTGTAGCGGTGGCCCAGCGCGTCGCCGGGCGCGAGGATCGTCATCGGGCGAGCACCGCCTCCATGACGTCCTTGGCGATCGGGGCGGCGACCCGTCCGCCACCGATCTCGCTGCCCGTCACGCCGCCGTCCTCGACGACGACCGCAACGGCGACCTTCGGGTCGTCGGCCGGGGCGAAGCTGATGAACCAGGCGTGCGGCGGCTTGCCCTTCTCGTGCTGGGCCGTCCCGGTCTTGCCGGCCACCCGGACGCCGTCGATCTGTGCCCGCGCGCCGCTGCCGTGGTCCACGACCGAGACCATCATCTTCGTCAGGATCGACGCCGTCTGCTCGGAGACCGCCTGCGAGAGCTCGGTCGGTTCCGGCGTCGAGGAGATGACGTCGAGGTTGGCGCTGCGGACCGAGTCGATGAGGTAGGGAGTCATGACGCGGCCCCCGTTGGCGATGCCGGCCGCGACCATCGCCATCTGGAGCGGCGTCGTCTTGACGTCGTACTGGCCGATGGCCGCCTGCGCCGACTGCGGCTCGTTCATGTCGGCCGGCACCGAGCTCGTTGCGACGCGCAGCGGCACCTGGAGGGAGTCGCCGAAGCCGAACTTGGCCGCCTGGGCGCGCAGCTTCTCGGCGCCGAGCTCGAGACCGAGCGAGCCGAAGGCCGTGTTGCACGAGATCTCGAGCGCGTGGATGAGCGTGGTCTCGTTGTTCGGGCCGCACGGCTGACCGGTCTCGTTCGGCAGGTTGGTGCTCGTCAACGGCAGGTCGAGCTCGGCGGGACCCGGCACCTTCGAGTTCTCGTCCGTGGCCACCCCGTTCTCGAGGGCCGCGGCCGCGGTGACGACCTTGAACGTCGAGCCGGGCGGGTAGAGGCTGCTCACCGCACGGTTGACGTAGCTCTTGTCGGCGTCGCTCGCCAGGCGCTGCCATGCCTTGGAGGCCTTGGTCAGGTCGTGGCTCGACAGCGGGTTGGGGTCGTACTGCGGGTGGCTGACCATCGCCAGGATCGCGCCCGTCTTCGGGTCGAGCGCGACGACGGCGCCCTTGCTCTTGCCGAGCGCGTCGTCGGCGGCCTTCTGCGCCTTGGGGTCGATGGTCAGCTCGAGCGTCGCGCCGGCGGTCTTGCGCCCCGTGATGAGGTCGGTGACGCGGCGGACGAAGAGGGTGTCGGAGTCGCCCGAGAGCAGGTCGTCGGACGCGTGCTCGAGACCGTACGGCGCGCCGACGACGTAGGAGTAGAAGCCGGTGATCTGCGCGTACAGGTCGCCCTGGGGGTACTGGCGCAGGAACTTGTACTGGTCGTCGACGGGGACCG
This sequence comes from Monashia sp. HAY1-5C, assembly GCF_056755255.1. Taxonomy (NCBI): domain Bacteria; kingdom Bacillati; phylum Actinomycetota; class Actinomycetes; order Micrococcales; family Intrasporangiaceae; genus Intrasporangium; species Monashia sp. HAY1-5C. The sequence continues at coordinate 7,513 of NZ_JBPGXG010000118.1, forward strand.
ACTTCGCGACGGCCTCGCCGCCGACGACGATCGACCCGCGCTCGCGCGAGTAGCTGTCGAGCAGCGTCCGCTTGTTGGCCGCCATCGCCCCGAGCGACTTGGCCTGGACGAACTGGATCAGCGTCGAGGAGACGAGCAGCGCCGCGAACAGCGCCGCCATGAGCAGGGACAGGCGTCGGATCGGGGTGTTCACGGCATCCTCACCACCTGGGTGACCTCGGCCGGTGCGGGCTCGTCGGCCGCGACGCCGACCGGCATCTCCGGCATCGGGCGGCGGGCCTGGTCCGAGATGCGCAGCAGCAGCGCGGTGATGACCCAGTTGGCGAGCAGCGAGGAACCACCGAGGGACATGAACGGCGTCGTCAGGCCGGTCAGCGGGATGACGCGGGTGACGCCGCCGATGACGATGAAGACCTGGAACGCGACGGAGAACGCGAGCCCGATCGCGAGCAGCTTGCCGAAGCCGTCGCGGACCCCGAGGGCGGTGCGAACGCCGCGCTCGCAGAAGAGGATGTAGAGGACGAGGATGGCGAGCGTGCCGAAGAGGCCGAGCTCCTCGCCGAGGCTGGGGAAGATGAAGTCGCTCTCGGCGAACGAGGTCAGCCACGGCCGTCCTGCACCGAGCCCGGTTCCGGTGAGGCCACCGGCAGCCATGCCCCACACGCCGTTGGCCAGCTGGTTCGACAGCTCGAGGTTCTGCGACGAGAACGGGTCCATCCAGAGGTCGACGCGCTTCTGGAAGTGCGAGAACGCCGAGAGCGCGAACGCCACCGCCGCCGCGAACAGGAGCAGGCCGATGGCGATCCACGACGTGCGCTCGGTCGCGACGTAGAGCATTGCGACGAAGAGCCCGAAGAAGAGCAGCGCCGAACCGAGGTCCTTCTCGAAGACGAGGATGAGCAGCGCCAGCACCCAGGCCACGAGGATGGGGCCGAGGTCGCGACCGCGCGGGAAGGTGAACCCGAGGACCTTCCGGCCCGCCAGCGAGAGCACGTCGCGGGTCTGGACGAGGTAGCCGGCGAAGAAGACGGCGAGGGCGATCTTGGCGAACTCGCCGGGCTGGAAGTTCATCGGCCCGATGGAGATCCAGATCTGCGAGCCGTTGATCGACCGCCCCAGCCCCGGCACGAGCGGCGACAGCAGCAGCACGAAGCCGGCCGCCATCGACACGTAGGTGTAGCGGCGCAGGAGGCGGTGGTCGCGCAGCACGATGATGACGGCGACGGCGAGGACGACGGCGAAGGTCGTCCAGATGATCTGGCGGTAGGCGTCACCGTCGGTGCCGAGCTTGTCGCGGGCGAGGTCGAGCCGGTGGATCATGACCAGGCCGAGGCCGTTGAGGACCGTGACGATGGGCAGCAGCACCGGGTCGGCGTAGGCGGCCTTCCACCGCAGGACGAGGTGCACGGCCAGGGCCAGCACGGTGAACCCGCCGGCCACCGGGATGATGTTGGCCGGCACCGTGCCGTTGCGGTTGAGGTCGGTGGTGACCCACGCCAGCAGGACGATGCCGACGGCGAGAACGAGCAGTCCCAGCTCGGCGTTGCGGCGGGTGCGGGGGGTCAGTGGCTCGACGGTCGTCGTCATGCCGGCACCCCCGTCGTCACCGCCGCGGACCACATCGCCGGCGGCGCGGGCGAGGCCGGCAGCGCCGCAGGCTTCGCGGTCGTCGACGGACGCGGCGCCGGCGTCGACGGGTGCGGCGTCGTCGGCGTGGGCGTCGTCGGGGTGGAGGTGCTCGGCGTCGGTGTCGGCGTCGGTGTCGGGGTCGTCGTCGGCTGCGGGGTGGTGCCGCACGGCGTGCCGGTGACGGCCAGGTGCTGGCAGCGCATCGCCTCGCCGCGGAGGCGGTCGACCTTGCCCTCGGCGTCGCCGAGGTCGCGGGCCGGGATGGTGTTGTCGATCGAGCCCTGCACGTCGACGGGAAGGTCGCTGACGCGCACCTCGGACTCGCTCTCGACGCGGGACAGGGCGATGGGGCCGAGCTCGGCCGAGACGCCACGGAAGATCGCGACGTGCCCGTTGCTCACCGCGACGTAGAACTGCTTCTGCGACCACGCGTACGCCGCGTACCCGCCGCCGCACAGGATCGCCGCGACGACGAGGACGCCGATGAGCCGACGCACGACCTTGGCACGGCGCGAGCGCGTCGGGCCCTCGGCGAGCTCGACGCCGGACTCGTCGTCGTGGTCGGCCCGGCCGGTGGCGGCCCGGGAGAGCGCGGCGGCCTTCTCGGCGGGGGACGTCGGGATGGCACGCGTGCGGTTCGGCAGCCGCCTGGCCGCCGCGCCGACGACCTGCGGGACGGTGACCGGCAGGTCGTCGCCGTCGGCGTCGACGACCTCGGCGACGATGACGGTGACGTTGTCGCGCGTGCTGGCCTTGAGGGCCACCTCGATGCACCGGTCGGCGGCGTCGTCGGGGGTGCGGGCCTCGCGGAGGATCTCCTCGATGACGTCGGCGCCGACGAAGTCGGACAGGCCGTCGGAGCACAGCAGGAAGCGGTCGCCGATCTTGGCCTCGCGCAGCGACGTGTCGGGCTCGTCGTCGGGCTGGCCGGTCATGACGCGGGTGACGACGGAGCGCTGCGGGTGGGTGCCGGCCTCCTCGCGGGAGATGCGGCCCTCGTCGATGAGCTGCTGCACGAAGGAGTGGTCCTTCGTGATCTGCGAGAACGTGTCCCCGCGGAGCATGAACGCGCGCGAGTCACCGATGTGGGCCATCGCCAGCTTGTTGCCGGTGCGCAGCATGACGATCGTCGTCGAGCCCATGCCGGTGAGGTCGGAGTTCTCGCGCATGGCCCGCGTCAGCTTGGCGTTGGCCGAGTGCAGCGCCTCCTCGAGCAGCGGCACGGCCTGGTCGGCGGTGACGTCCTCCTCGTCGAGGGGCGCCAGCTCGCCGACGATCATCGAGCTGGCGACGTCGCCCGCGGCGTGCCCGCCCATGCCGTCGGCGAGGACGAGCAGGTTGGGGCCGGCGTAGCCGGAGTCCTCGTTCCGGGACTTGGGTCCCAGACCGAGGTCGGAGCGCGCGGCGTAGCGCAGGGCGATGGCCATCCGGTCAGCCCCGCAGCTCGAGGACCGTCTTGCCGATGCGCAGGGTCGTGCCGACCTCGACCTGACGCGTGCCGGTCAGCTTGTCGCGGCCGATGAACGTGCCGTTGGTCGAGCCGAGGTCCTCGACGAGCCAGCCGTCGCGGGTCGGGTCGGGGTAGATGCGGCAGTGCCGGCCCGACGCGTAGTCGTCGTCGAGGACGAGCGCGCACTCGGGGTTGCGGCCGATGAGGATGCCGCTGCTGCGCAGCGGCAGCGACGTGCCGGCGAGCGGGCCCTCGGTGACGACGAGGGTGGTCGGCACGGTCTTGCGGCCCCGGGCCCGGCGCGACGCACCGCTCGCTCCCCCTGTGCCCCCGGTGCCGGCGGCTGCCGCGGCGCTCCCGGCCGCGCTGACGCCGGCCGCTCCGGCCGCTGCGCCACCGACGGCGGCGGGCTGGCGCCTGGCCCGCGCCCGCTCCTTCTCTTGCGCCTTCTCTTGCGCCTTCTCCTGGGCCTTGAGCGCCTTGCGCTGGGTCCGGCGGCTCACCGACGTGCCGTAGATGTCGGTACGGAGCACCCCGACGACGCTGAAGACGAGGATCCACAGCAGCGCGAGCAGACCCAGCCGCAGCAGGGTCAGGGTGAGTTCACTCATGCGTCACCATGGGTCGTCGGGAGGGTCGACACGGGGTCATCGCCGTCCGGCTCGGAAGATCGCGGTGGTGCGACCGAGGGTCAGGCGGTCGCCGTCCTGGAGGCGTTGGCTCGCGATGCGGTCGCCGTTGACGAAGGTGCCGTTCGTGGAGTTGAGGTCGCGGATCGAGGTGACGAGGTGGGGGCCGTCGGTCGTGACGCGGACCTCGCTGTGCCGGCGGGAGACGCCCGGGTCGTCGACGACGATGTCGGCCGAGTCGTCGCGGCCGAGCGTGGTCAGGGCCCCGAGCAGCGGGTACCGGTCGCCGTTGATGTCGAGCCACGGCCGGGCCGAGGGGTTGGTGCGCGCACCGGGGCGCTGCACCGGCGGCTCCTCGACCATGGTGCCGCTCGGCGTCTGCGGTCGGGGGCCCGGGGCGGCCTCGCGGGGAGCCGCGACCGCCCCGGCCCGCTTCGCGGTGGCGGGCCGGACGCGGAAGACGCCGGTCTCCAGGCCTTCGCCCTCGACGAGGTCGACCTCGAGCGGACCCCCGGGCTGGTAGCCCTGCGAGTCGGCGTGCTCCTGGGCCGCCGCGACGAGGTCGTCGGTGAGGTCGTCCTCGTAGTCGCCGAGGCGCTCGTAGTCGGTCGGGCTCAGCTCGATCGTGTAGAGGTTGGGGACCATCGCCCTGCCGTGGCCGACGATCGCGGCCCGGTCGTCCATGGCGCGCCGGATCGCCGAGGCGATCTCGACGGGCTGCACCTCGGACTTGAACGCCTTCGCGAAGGCGCCGTGGACTGCCTTGGCCAGACCGTGCTCGACACGGTTGATGAGTCCCACGCCGTCTCCTCCTTCGTGGTGAGCGCTTCCTGCCGGGCGCTTCATCGTAACCGGGTCGACCGTGCTGGCCCCCAACCGACGGGCGGTGGGTAGGGACGCGGGAGGGACCCGCCGGCCCTGCGGCGCGCGTGGTCGGTGGGTTTGATCGGTGGGTTTGATGTGTCACGGAAGCATGGGACCATCGCGTGGGGTCCGCCGGCGGGCCCCGGCACGCGGCAGGCCAGCAAGGAGCGCTCGATGAGCAACGACGAGACCGGAAACACCGAGGGCCAGGGGATCCCCGGCTTCTCCTCGAACAACCGGGTCCCCGGGGGGTTCACGCTGCCCATCCCCGTCGTGACGGGCCAGCAGGACGAGCAGCCCGCGAGCGACCCGTGGTCCTCCACGTGGGCCGACGACTCCTGGCAGTCGGAGGAGGCGGCGTCCGAGCAGACGCGCCCGGCCGACCTACCGACGGGCAACGCGTGGAGCGACCCCTACGCGGGCGGCGCTCCGGGTGGCTCGGGCGGTTCGGACGCCACGCCCGCGGGTGCGTCGAGCAGCGCCGCCGGTGACTTCTCCGCCTACGAGGGCGACTACACCACCTACGACTCCGCCCCCTCGGGCGGCTACACCGCGGGCGGCTCGGCGTCCTCGACGTCCTCGACGTCCTCGACGTCCTCGACGTCCTCGAACGGCTGGTCCTCGTGGGACTCCGGCAGCGGCACCACCGAGGCCGACGAGTCCACCCGCCACTGGCAGGCGCTCCAGCACAACGCCGAGGTCGCCGACGCCTCAGTGGAGGAGTACTCGGGCTGGGTGCCCGCCGGGTCGTCCTCGACGAGCGGTTCGGGGGCCTCGGGCGCCGGTGAGCGAACCGGACGCTTCACGACCGACCACACCGCGGCACGCGACGCGTACGCCTCCACCCCCACCGTCGACCCGGACGTCGCGGCGGCGGCCGAGGAGCTCGGACGCACCCACGACCTGACGCCCGTCGACCGGGCCGGCAGCTCGGACCGGCCCAGCGCCGACGACCTCATCACGGCCCGTTCGAAGGGTGAGCGGCAGAAGGTCAAGGCCAACCGGGGCCTGCGCAAGGCGTTCGGTCTGGGCCCCAGCGCCAAGGAGCTGCTCGAGCGCGACCACATCGACCGCATCGCCCGGCCGCTCAACGGCCGCAAGACGATCATGGTCATCAACACCAAGGGCGGCGGCGGCAAGACGCTCGTCACCCTCATGCTGGCCAGCTACCTCGGCCGGTACCGCTCGGGCTCGGTCCTCGCCTGGGACAACAACGAGACCGAGGGCACGCTCGGCATGCGCGCTCCGTCGCAGAGCCACCACCGCACCGTCGTCGACCTCCTCGGCGCGCTACCGACGATCGCCGGCGACCCCAACGCCGGCACGTCCGAGCTCGAGCACTGGGTCCGCGAGCAGCGCGGCCTGTCCTTCGACGTCCTGGCCTCGGCCGACGACGACGAGGCGATGCGCATCATCGGCGAGCAGGAGTTCGAGGACCTCCACACGCAGCTGTCGCGGTTCTACCGGATGATCATCGTCGACACCGGCAACAACCGTCTCGCACCGAACTGGCTCGCCGCCGCCGCACGCGCGGACCTGCTCGTCTTCGCCACCTCGCTCAAGGACGACACGTCGGTCGTCGCGGCGAAGAACCTCGACGCGCTCGTCGCGATGGGCCGGGGGGACCTGGTCCGCAACGCCGTCTGCGTCATCTCGCACACGTCGGCCAAGGGCAACGACATCGGGGCCGGCGTCCACACCCGTGAGCACTTCGAGCAGTGGGTGCGGGCCGTCGTCGACATCCCCTACGACCCGATGCTCGCGCCGGGCCTGCACCTGGACCCGCTGAAGATCAACAAGAAGACGCACGACGCCTGCATGGAGATGGCCGCGGTCGTCGTCGACGGCCTCTGACGTCCCGTCCGGCACGCCCGGTTTGGTGATCCGGTGGGCGATGCAGCACACTGTGTCCTTGTCACGCGCGAGTGGCGGAACGGCAGACGCGCTGTCTTCAGGTGGCAGTGTCCTTATGGGCGTGGGGGTTCAAATCCCCCCTCGCGCACGCGATGACCAAGGGCCCCAGTTCTCCGGAACCGGGGCCCTTTCGCACGTCGCCGAGTCGGGGCCCGTCGGGTGGTTCAAGCCCGAAGGCGGTGGGTATGTCCACGCGGTCGCTGCGCGGGGGCCGGCGACCTGTCCGGTCACGAACGTGAGTTCTCAGACGGGTCTACGCCTCACTTACGATGAGTGCAGACGAAGGCCCCTGAGATGTCGAACGACGTGCACCTTCCGTCCGAAAGGCCCGGGTGCCATCTCCCATGAACCGTCTGCACGAAGGGTTCGTCCTCGGCGCACGCTACCGACTCGAGCGGCGCATCGCCTCCGGCGGCATGGCCGATGTCTGGGCGGGCTCCGACGACGTGCTCCAGCGTCACGTCGCGATCAAGGTCATGCGGCCCGACGCCGACCACGAGCGCCTCTTCGCGCTCCGCTTCCGTGACGAGGCGGTGCACTCGGCGGCGCTGATGCACACCAACATCGCGACCGTCTTCGACTACGGCGAGGACGACGGACTGGCCTACCTCGTCATGGAGCTCGTCGACGGCGAGCCGCTGTCGAAGATCCTCGCCGAGCGAGCCCCGCTCGAACCCACCGAGGTGCGCTCGATCCTCGGCCAGGCCGCGCTCGCGCTCGGTGTCGCCCATGAGGCCCGGGTCGTGCACCGCGACGTCAAGCCGGCCAACATCCTCGTGCGTCCCGACGGCGTCGTGAAGCTGACGGACTTCGGCATCGCCCGAGCCCTCGACGCGTCCGGGCACACCCAGCACGGCGAGATGCTCGGCACGCCGAACTACATCAGCCCCGAGCAGGCGCTCGGTCATGCGGCCACCGGGTC